>NZ_CAXAXY010000022.1:0-34837 GCF_963972885.1 uncultured Pelagibacterium sp.
CGCGCCGCCGCAGGTGTGTTTTTGGCCTTCCAGTACCCGATCGAAATTCCGGGCGTGGCGACGATGACCTTTCTCAAGGCGGCCATGAATGCCCAGCGCAAGGCGCGCGGGGAGGGCGAGCTTTCGACGCCCGATTTCATGCGTGCCGTCAAGGATGCCGCCGGGCTGCTGGAAATCAAGCAGGACATGCTCAAGCGCCCGCTCAATGTGGGGTTCTCCGGCGGTGAGAAAAAGCGCGCGGAAATCCTGCAGATGGCGCTTCTGGCTCCCAAACTCTGCATTCTCGATGAGACCGATTCCGGTCTGGACATCGATGCACTCAAGGTTGTGTCCGAGGGTGTCAACAAGCTGCGCGATCCCGAGCGCTCGATGCTGGTCATCACTCACTATCAGCGCCTTTTGAACTACATCGTGCCTGACGTCGTGCATGTGTTCTCGGCGGGTCGTGTTGTGGAAACCGGCGACAAATCGCTGGCGCTCGAACTCGAAGCCAAGGGCTATGCCGACTTCGACGAATCCAACGCCGCCTGAGAGGTAACGCTGTGAACATACAAACGCCTGTCCGGCTCAGTGGCGCCGAGGAAAGCCTCGTCGCCCAGCTCGAAAGCGTCGGCGCCAAGGATGCAGCCGAGCGCTTGCGGGTGATCGGCCTGCCGACGCGCCGGGTCGAGAGCTATCACTATACCGATCTCAAGACGCTTTTGAGCGCGGTCCCGCCTCTGGCCGAGGTGGCAAACGATTTTAGTGCGCCGGCCATCGACATTCCCGGTGCCTATCGCATCGTGATCGCCAATGGCGTCGTGCAATCGACATCGACGGCGCCCGCCGGGGTGATCGTGGGCAAGGCTGCCGGATCGGTCCTGACGACGCGCGACGACGTAATTGTGCGCCTCAACGCTGCGCTGGTCGCGGAATCGCTCAGCCTGGAACTTGCCGGATCGGTCGATCCGGTGATCCATATCGATCGCCGGATGGAAGGGCCTGCCGCCCACGTTCAGTCCGGCGCCAAGATTGCCATTGCGCCAGGTGCAAAGGCGACGGTTATCGAAACGGTTTCGGGCAGCGATGCGGCGCATATGGGTAATGCGGGCAGCTATATCTCGGTCGGCGACGGCGCCGAGGTGACCCATATTCTCGTGGACGTTTCAGCACGGCAGGCGACCCATTTCGCAACTGTCGAGTATCGGATCGGGGCGGAAGCCAACCTCAAATCGGTGGTCATCAATGCCGGCGCCCATCTCGCGCGGGTCAATGTGTTTGCCGATTTCGTCGGCGAGACCACTCATGGCGATTTCTTCGGCCTCAACGTGGTCGACACCGACGAGCTTCGCGACATTACCATCGACATTACCCATGGCGTGCCGAACACAACCTCGGCCGAGCTCTACAAGCAGATTGCGCGCGGCCGCGGCAAGGCGGTTTTCCAGGGCAAGATCAATGTCGCTGTCGATGCCCAGAAAACCGATGCCAAGATGATGACGCAGGGGCTAATGCTTTCGGATGAGGCGGAAATTCTCTCCAAGCCCGAGCTTGAAATCTTTGCCGACGATGTGGTCTGTGGCCACGGCGCGACATGCGGGGACCTGGACGAGACCTGGATGTTTTATCTGATGAGCCGCGGCATTTCGCGTGCCGATGCCGAAACCATGCTCATCCGCGCCTTTCTTGAAGAAATCACCTCAGCGGTCGAGGACGAGTATATCTCCGAAGCGCTTTCGGGGATCGTCGAGCGCTGGCTCAAGAAGGACGCCTGATGGCTTTCGATCTCGCGGCAGCACGCACCGATTTTCCCATTCTCGATGAGGAAATCCACGGCAAGCGATTGGTCTATCTCGACTCGGGTGCTTCGGCGCAAAAGCCG
This sequence comes from uncultured Pelagibacterium sp., assembly GCF_963972885.1. Taxonomy (NCBI): domain Bacteria; kingdom Pseudomonadati; phylum Pseudomonadota; class Alphaproteobacteria; order Hyphomicrobiales; family Devosiaceae; genus Pelagibacterium; species uncultured Pelagibacterium sp. The sequence continues at coordinate 1,862 of NZ_CAXAXY010000022.1, forward strand.
GTGCAGGTGCTCGAGCGGATGGATCATGCCTATCGGCATGAGTACGCCAATGTGCACCGGGGGCTGCATACTCTGGCCAACCGGGCGACCGAGGCCTTCGAGGGCGCGCGGGAAAAGGTTCGCGCGTTCCTGAATGCCGGGCGGGTCGAGGAGATCGTTTTTACGCGTTCAACGACAGAGGCGATCAACCTTGTCGCTTCTTCCTTTGCCGGTCCGCGGATCGGGGAGGGCGACGAGATTGTCATTTCGATCGCCGAACACCACTCCAACATCGTGCCGTGGCATTTCCATCGGGAACGCAAGGGCGCGGTGATCAAATGGGTGGATGTGGCCGATGACGGCAGTTTCGATCTCGATGCTTTCGCCGCAACGCTGACCGACCGCACCAGGATCGTTGCCATCACGCATATGTCGAACGTGCTGGGCACGATCAATCCGGCCAAGCAGATCGTCGAGATCGCGCATGCACGCGGTATCCCGGTGCTGATCGACGGCAGCCAGGCGGCTGTTCATACCAGGGTGGACGTGCAGGAGATCGGGGCCGATTTCTATGTCTTTACCGGGCACAAGCTCTACGGGCCGACTGGGGTGGGCGTGCTTTACGGCAAGTATGATCTGCTGGCCGAGATGCAGCCGTTCCTAGGCGGCGGGGAAATGATCGAAGAGGTTTCGGTGGATGCCGTGACCTACAACGCGCCGCCGCACCGTTTCGAGGCCGGCACGCCACCGATCGTGCAGGCCATCGGGCTGGGTGCGGCCATCGATTATGTCGAGGCTTTGGGGCGTGATGCGATTGCGGCCCATGAGCATGAGGTTGCCGCTTATGCCGGCGAGCAACTTTCCCGGATCAATTCCTTGCGCATGATCGGGACAGCTGCGGGCAAGGGCGGGATATTCTCCTTCATGCTCGAAAACGCCCATGCGCACGATGTTTCGACAATTCTCGACCGCTATGGCGTTGCCGTGCGGGCCGGGACCCATTGCGCCATGCCTCTCTTACAAAGATTTGGCGTTACCTCTACATGTCGGGCCTCGTTTGCCCTATATAATGGCAAGGACGATGTGGATGCGCTCGTCGAGGCTGTCGAAAAGGCGCAATCCTTCTTTTGATATTGGACCGTCATGACTGATACTGCACCGGAAAAGACCGAAGCCGAAGCCAAGAGCTTTGTGGAGGGTGGCAATGCGCTGCCGGCCGAGGATGTGGAACGCATCACGGCGGACCTCATTGCGGCACTCAAAACGGTCTATGACCCTGAAATCCCGGTCGACATCTATGAATTGGGCCTGATCTACAAGGTCGATCTCGACGATGACCGGAACCTGACCATCGATATGACATTGACGGCTCCAGGCTGTCCCGTGGCCGGTGAAATGCCGGGATGGGTGGAAAATGCCGCCCGTTCGGTGGAAGGTATTCAGGACGTCGAAGTGAAAATGGTGTTCGATCCGCCCTGGGGGCCGGACCGGATGAGCGAAGAAGCGCAAGTCGCGCTCAACTGGTGGTAAGAATGGCTTTTGCGATCATGGAACTCACCGATGCCGCTGCCGAGCGCATCAGGGAAATCATCGAAGACAGCGACAAGCCCGTGAGCGGCGTGCGCGTCGGGGTGAAGAACGCCGGTTGTGCCGGCATGGCCTATACGCTCGATTATGTCGAGGAGGCCGTGGAGGGCGACGATCACATCAGCGACAAGGGCGTCGAGGTTTGGATCGAGCCCAAGGCGACCCTGTTCCTGCTCGGCACGGTGATGGATTTCGAGGAAACCCGAATGACATCGGGCTTTACCTTCAACAACCCCAATCAGGAAGGCGCTTGTGGGTGTGGGGAGAGCGTGCAGCTCAAGCCCGCCGATCTCGCCGACATCGCCCGGGCACGAGCCGAAGCGACCGCCTGACGGCGATTATGCCACATCGGTCGATGATATCGGGCGATCGGGCAGGTCTTTTTCGGACATCACACGATTTCGCCCGGCATTCTTGGCGGCGTACAGGCACTTGTCGGCACGTTCGATGAAAGCGGCGGCGGTGTCGCCGGGACGCCACTGCGCGACACCGACAGACAGGGTAATGCGCCCAAGCTTTTCATTGGTCGAGCGCTTGAGAAGTTCTTTGGCCTGTACTGAGCGACGGATGTTTTCGGCGACGGTGAGGGCACCGTCCAACTCGGTCTCAGGAAGAATTGCAGCAAACTCTTCGCCGCCGAACCGAGCCGGCATGTCGCGTCCCTTGAGATTGGCCTTGAGTACCTGCGCCACCAGTCGCAGCACCTGATCGCCGGTCAGGTGTCCATAGGTATCGTTGAACGCCTTGAAGCTGTCGATATCGAACAGAAGCAGCGAGAGCGTTGCGTTCTGGGCATGGGTTCGCTCCAGCTCGGCGGAAAATTGCTCATCGAAACATTTGCGGTTCGGAATCTTGGTCAGGGGATCGAGCATGGACTCCTTGCGGACCTCATCGAGATCGCGCTGGAGCACGGAAATGTCGTCCTTGGAGTTTTCGAGTTCGGCTTCGAGACGCCGGTTCATGTCCTGCATCCGGCGCGTTTCCTTGAGCAGGCGCGAGGACAGCATTTTCAGCGCATCTTCATCGATGCCGCCGACCGCCAGATCGCCAGATGCCTGCTGGAGTGACCCCGAATAGGAATTGGCGCTGACCATGGCGATATCGATCGCCTGATTCACGTCGGTGATCTTGCGGCTCATGACCTGCGACATGGCGCGCAGCTTTTCGTCCATGTCGGAGACCTTGAGGAATTTCTCGCACAGGTTCGAGGCCTCATCGATGGTGATGGTGCCCGACCGGGTCAGAATTGCATTGATCTGGGTGTTGAGTTCGGTGTTTGAGCCGGTCGCGTAGGTGTAGAACAGCTCATAATAAACCGGAAACGGCGGAATCTGCGCGCGCTTGAGCAAGGCAAGCGCTGCGTTGGCAAATCCTGATGCGCGGTCAAAGTCCAGGTTTGTCACGTTGCGTCAACCATCACCTGTTCTGATCGAATCATAGTCCGGCAGGGCTTAAGGCTGCCTTAAACCAGGTCCAACTCCTTAACCGCGTCCGAGCGCCGTCGATAAGCGGATTGAGACTTCAGATTGCAGTGCAGGTTGCGTGCGACACCATCAACATGGAGTGCCAAACGCTTCCAGAACCCCCCGGCATGGAACCGTTGATTAGCTAGAGTGTCAGGGTGCGCCTGTCCAGATGAAAAATTACAGCCGCCGCCAGCGGGCCGAGATGTCAACAGATGTGTGGGCCCAACGGGGCGAAGGGCCACACCCGGCAACATTGCGGTCAGGCTCTGCCGGTCGGGCGCAGGAGGAAGGCGGGGATATGGCCTTCGGACTTGAAGCTCGCCGGCGCGTCGTCATTGTTGGCGCGTCGTGGCTGTTCGCGCTGCTGACGTGGAGCCTGCTCCCGGTCCTGGCGTGGCGACTGCTCACGCTTCTGACGCGGCGCCTGCTCGGCCTGCTTGGCCTGCTGCTTTTCGGCTGCAGGCTTTTCCTCCTTGCCGCGCGTCCGACGGCCGCGTTTGCGGCCACTGGCCGGCGCTTCGTCGCCTTGTGAGGCGTCAGGCGTGGGCGCAGATGGAGAGGCGGGTGCGTCGGCCCAGGCGATATCGCGCTGGATCAGCTTGGTTATGGCGTCGACATATTTGGTTTCGCCCGGCCCAATCAGGGTAATGGCGGTGCCGGAGCGTCCGGCGCGGCCGGTCCGGCCGATGCGATGCACATAATCCTCGGCATGGGTGGGCACGTCGAAATTGAAGACATGACTCACTGCGGGGATATCGAGACCACGGGCGGCAACGTCAGAGGCGACAAGGATCGCGAGCGAGCCGGCGCGGAAGCGATCGAGCGTTTCCGTGCGCGATTTCTGATCCATGTCGCCGTGCAGTGCGCCGGCATCAAAGCCATGACGCTCGAGCGAACGCGCGACTGTCGCGACGTCGCGCTTGCGGTTGCAGAAGACGATGGCATTCTTGAGATCCTTGGCGGCACGGATCTGGTCACGAAGCGCTGCCCGCTTTTCCGCCGGCGTCCTGCCCACCTTGAGCAGAAGCTGCTCGATGGTATCGGCGGTCGAATTCTGGCGCGCCACTTCCACCTTGACCGGATCGCGCAGGAAGCGCTGGGTCAGTTTCTGTATCTCGGGCGGCATGGTGGCCGAAAAGAAAAGGGTCTGGCGGCGTGCCGGAAGCAGCGAGCAGATGCGTTCGATGTCGGGGATGAACCCCATGTCGAGCATGCGGTCGGCCTCGTCGATGACGAGAATGTCGACGCCGGTGAGCAACAGGCGTCCGCGCTCGAAATGGTCGAGCATACGGCCGGGCGTGGCGATCAGGACATCGGCGCCGCGGTCGAGCTTCTTGTTCTGGTCTTCAAAGGAGACGCCGCCGATCAGCAGCGCGACGGTCAAGCGGTGATTCTTGCCGTATTTTTCGAAGTTCTCGTGAACCTGCGCCGCGAGTTCGCGCGTGGGTTCGAGAATGAGGGTGCGCGGCATGCGGGCACGGGCCCGGCCTTTTTCGAGCAGGGAGAGCATCGGCAGCACGAAAGAAGCCGTTTTGCCGGTTCCGGTCTGTGCGATCCCGATCAGATCCCTTTTTTCAAGGACATGGGGAATGGCCTGGGCCTGGATATCGGTTGGCTTGGTATAGCCGGCTGCGGCGACCGCTTCGGTGACCTTGTCGCCCAAGCCGAGCTCGGAGAATTCAACAGTCAAATCGGGTGTCCATCATGTTCGGGTCAGAGAATAAAGAAGAAGTGAGGCGGACTGCCGGTTCGTTCTTTCTCGACGTGTCGCCAGCGGAAATCGGTACACTTTCATCCACACTTGGCTCAAACCTGCACGCGGAGCGTGCAAGCGAACGGGTATGGCCTCTGACGAGCGGGACCATAAACTACCTTGGGTTCAAGTCAATCTTGATTTGGCCATCAATATTAACAGTGGTGCTATTGTCAGCCATCAAACGTCGACATCGGTCACAAACGCCGCTTTTTCTGAAATGAATTCGAAGCGGGACTCGGGCTTGTTTCCCATCAGCCTGTCGACGGTATCGCTGGTTTGCGCGCGATCGGAAACGACGCGCACCTGAAGCAATGTCCTTGATTTGGGGTTCATGGTCGTCTCCTTCAAGTGGGCATGGGGCATTTCGCCAAGCCCTTTGAAGCGCGTGACCTCAACTTTACCGCGTCCGGTGAACTCGTCTTCCATCAGTCTGAGCCGATGGGCATCGTCCATGGCATAGGCGGTCTTGGCACCTTGCGACAGGCGATAGAGCGGAGGCAGAGCCAGATAGAGATGGCCGCCTTCGATCAGGGCGGGGAGTTCTTGATAAAAGAAGGTCATCAGCAATGAGGCGATGTGGGCGCCGTCCACGTCGGCGTCGGTCATGATGATGATCTTGTCGTAGCGCAGATCGTCTTCGCGATATCTGTCGCGCGTGCCGCAGCCCAAAGCCTGAATGAGATCGGCAATCTGCTGGTTGGCGGCGAGCTTGTCGCGGCTGGCGCCGGCGACGTTGAGCACCTTGCCGCGCAGGGGCAGGATGGCCTGACTGGCACGGTCGCGCGCCTGCTTGGCACTGCCGCCGGCACTGTCGCCTTCGACGATGAACAACTCGGCGCCCTGGGCTGCCGACTGGGTGCAATCGGCGAGTTTTCCGGGCAGGCGCAGTTTGCGGGTCGCCGATTTGCGGTCGATTTCCTTTTCCTTGCGACGGCGCAGGCGGTCCTCGGCCCGCTCGATGGTCCATTCGAGCAATTTGTTGGCCTGGTTCGGCGACGCGGTCAGCCAGTGGTCGAAGGCGTCGCGAATGGCGTTGTCAACGATACGCGTGGCTTCACCCGAAGCGAGCTTGTCCTTGGTCTGACCGACAAATTCAGGCTCACGGATAAAGACCGAAAGCATGGAGCCGCAATGGCCCAGAACGTCTTCGGACGTGATGACCGAGGCGCGCTTGTTGCCGACCATGTCGGCATAGTTTTTCAGGCCGCGGAGCAGGGCGGTGCGCAAGCCCGCTTCATGGGTGCCGCCATCCGGAGTGGGCACAGTGTTGCAATACGAGGATGTAAACGTGTCGCCAAGATACCAGGAGATCGCCCATTCGACCGATCCGTGACCGCCGGGCTTTCCTATCTTGCCGGAAAATATGTCGTCGAGAATGCGCGTTCTGCCCTCGATGCGGCGTTCGATGAAATCGCGAAGGCCACCGGGAAAATGGAATACGGCCTTGGCCGGGACCTCATCGGTGGCCAGCGTTTCGTCGCACGACCAGCGGATTTCGACGCCACCGAAAAGGTAGGCCTTGGCGCGCGTCATGCGGAAGATGCGGTCGGGGCTGAAGCGGGCCGAATTGCCAAAGATCTGGGCATCGGGATGAAAGCGGATCGTGGTTCCGCGGCGGTTGTTGACGCGGCCCATGTTTTCCAGTTGCGAGGTCGGCTTGCCTCGCGAATAGGTCTGCCGATAGAGAGTTTGGTCGAGCGCGACTTCGACGATGAGATCGTCGGTCAGCGCGTTGACGACCGATACGCCGACGCCATGCAACCCGCCGGAGGTTTCATAGGCCTTGGAATCGAATTTGCCGCCCGCGTGAAGCGTGGTCATGATGACTTCAAGCGCAGAAAGGTGCGGACGCTTGGGGTGAGCGTCGACAGGGATGCCGCGGCCATTGTCGGTCACGCTGACATAGCCATCCTCGCCCAGATGAACCTCGATACGGTTGGCGTGACCACCGATCGCCTCGTCCATCGAGTTGTCGATCACTTCGGCGAACAGATGGTGGAGCGCGTTGGCGTCGGTTCCGCCCACATACATGCCGGGCCGGCGGCGCACCGGCTCGAGACCTTCGAGCACCTCGATATCGGCGGCCGTATAAGAGCCAGACGGCGCCGGGTCGCGCGCTGCAGCGGGGCGCTTGGGCTCGGCGGCGGGTTGGGGGGGCGTGACGCCAAAAAGATCGTTGTCGTCGGTCATGGGCCTCAAAAAAATCTTGCCGGACGAATCAGATGATAATCCGGTCTATCATATGGCGGCTTGTATGAGCGGAAACACCACAGTTTCCAAGGTGTTTCAACAGGATTGCGCTTGCACCGCCGCAACGCCTGCCAAGTGCCGGATTCTCATCCTGGGACACTTGTGGGGCGTAAAATCATGGCCCGGTTTACGTTCGGTTTGCGTCTCATCAGCACTTTTTTAAGCCCATTGCGGTAAAAAATCTCCATACGGTTCATGTGTTTGGAGTTGCCGTATGCGTGCACGAATTGCCCGCGGCGCTGCGTATCAGGCGTCTGGGTCAGGGCACGAAGTGTTCTGGTGGCTGCAGGCCGGATTGAAGAGTTCTGCGTACCGGCTTGCCCACCTTTCACTTCCCAGAGCCGTCCTGTTGCCGGGACTGGTGGCGGTGTTTTTTCTGGCCTGACGCGCGCGGCGCGGTTGCGTGAGTCTCGCGCGACAGCTAACTAGTGCGGACTGATCCCAGGAGTCCGCAGTGTCCGACCAGCAGGCCAAGCCCATCCGTCCGCTCTATTTTGTCGCTTCGTACCCGCGTTCGGGCGGCAATTGGGTGCGCTCGGCGATTTTCCTGATGATCGCGCTGGGTCAGCCCAATCCGCCAAAGCGGATCGATATGCGCAATATCGACAACATCATACCGCTCGATTCCCACGGCCGCTTCTACAAGGAAGTCACCGGCAAGGAGGCCAGCAGCCTTGCCGAGGAGGAAGTGGCGGCGGCGCGACCGCAGGTGCACGAGCTGCTTTCACGCGACACGCGCGGTCTGCCGGTTGTGCGCACGCATGCTGTGCGCGGCACGTTTTTCGGGCATCCGACCTTCAACACCAAGGTTTCGATCGGCGGGACCTACATCGTGCGCTCGCCGCTCGATGTCGCCGCCGCTCTGGTCGAGGTGAGCGGGATGCAGCCCATGCGGGTGATCGAGGCGATGATGACCGTGGACCGTCGGGTGCGGGGCGGCGCGACCCGCGTTTCCGAGCCGCAGGGCTCCTGGAGCCAGAATGTGGCGAGTTGGATCGGCAAACGACAGCCCGAGGTTCATGCCATCCGATTTGAAAATCTGCGCTCAAACCCGATCAAGGAACTCAAGGCGCTGGCCGCGCACATGAAGATTCCGGTGACCGACAAGAGCCTCGAAACGGCCGCCGGCCTGCTTGCTGAAACACACAAGGCGAGCGGCAAGAACGGGGTACCGCGTGACTATCGCGAAACGCTCAAGCCTATCCACGCCCGTGCGATCATCGAGGCGCATGGGGTGCAGATGGACGCCCAAGGATATCTCACCGACAGCGTGTTGCAATATGCCGACATCGACCGCAAGGCGGCGATGATGCTGGCGGAAAAATACGCCCCGCGCACGGCGAACTGAGCCTTGCGCAAGCCCTTTGGGGTGGTGCATAGTTTCACTGTCGTCGCGTGTCCGAACCGCAAAATCGTATTCACTTTTGCTGGACACGCTCTGGGAAATGAAGGGAGGGCTGCGTGATCGATATCTGGCGTCACCATCGTCAGCGTGGCCCTGTTTGCGCCCTGCAGCACATGTTGCAGGGCTGACCGTCACCGGACATTTCGCATTCGAATTCCGTACGGGTCTGCCCTGATCGCGACCGCATGATGCCGTGCGGTCTGGCAGAGTTGGGTGGCTTTAGCCATCCCGGATATTCGAGACTGAAATGACGACGATTGCCCTTAAATCCGCCGGTTATACGGCGAAAACCAATCTTTTCAACGATTTGACGCTCACGATTGGATCCGGTGACCGGGTCGGAATCGTGGCCGGCAACGGCGCTGGCAAGACCACGCTGCTCAAATGCCTTGTCGGCGAGAATGAACTTACCCGTGGTGGCATCACGCTCTCGCGCGGTGCGCGGGTCGGGATGGTGCCGCAGGTCGTGCCCGAAAAGCTGTTTGATTTGAGCCTGTTCGATGCTGTTGCCACGGGGCTCGATGCGGAGACGCTAGAGAGTGAAAACTGGCGGGTCGATGTGGTGCTCGATACGCTTTCTACACCCGAGGGCATCCGTAATTTGGAGGTGCGGGCGCTGAGCGGGGGCTGGCAGCGGCTGATGTTACTGATGCGGGCCTGGGTGTCCGATCCCGATATTCTGGTGCTCGACGAGCCGACCAACCATCTCGATCTTGAGAAAATTACTCTGCTGGAACAGTGGCTTATGGGAATCGGCGATGTGCCGGTCATCATGGCAAGCCACGACCGGAGCTTTCTCGACGCGGTAACCAACCGTACGCTGTTTTTGCGGCCCGAGGTCTCGAGGTATTTTCCCTTGCCCTATAGCCGGGCACGCGAGGCTCTCGCTCAGGAGGACGCGAGCGAGGCGACCAAGCGCGAGCGCGACCTGAAAGAGGCGAGCCAGTTGCGCCAGCAATCGGCGAAGCTGAAAAACATCGGCATCAATTCGGGCAGCGACCTCCTGCAGAAAAAGCAAAAGCAGCTTCGCGATCGGGCCGAGAAAATCGAGGCGCGGGCCAAGGTACTGCACAAGGAGCGTAGCGGGGATATCCGGCTGGCCAATCGCGGAACGCATGCCAAAGTGCTTGTGTCCATCGAAGAACTGACTGTGGCGGCGCCCGATGGTCGCAAGCTGTTCTCGATCCCGAAACTGCATATCTTTCAAGGCGATAGAATCGTCCTTCTGGGACGTAACGGAACGGGAAAAACCAGTCTCGTCAAGCTGTTGCGGCGCGTCCTGATGGGTGGAGAGAGCATTGAGGGCATCAAGGCGACGCCAAGTCTTGTGGTCGGATACATGGATCAGGCGCTCGATTTCGTGCCGGAAAAGCTCAGCCCGTTCGATTTCATATCGGCGCTCGGGCAGGGCGATCAGCGGACGCGGAGCCTGCTTGCGGCGGCCGGAATTGACCCTGACGCTCATCGGACCTCCGGTGCGCGTCTGTCTCACGGCCAAAGGGCAAGGCTTGGGTTGCTGGCGCTGCGCCTGATGGAGCCCAATTTCTACCTGCTGGACGAACCGACCAACCACATCGATATCGCCGGACAGGAAGCGCTGGCTGCCGAGATCATCGAGCATGATGCCAGTTGCGCGCTGGTGTCGCACGACCGCGCCTTCGTGCGGGACGTTTCCAATCGGTTTGTGGTGATCGAAAGGGGAAGGCTCATCGAGGCAGATGACCCCGAAGGGTTCTTTGCCGCGATGGGGGCTTGAAACAATCGGCCCCGCACGAAAATGCGGGGCCGGACCAGGCTACTGGCTTATGCGCTGCTCGTGGACGATCTGCATGGCTTGGTGGTTGGGCCATTCGATTGTGTCGACGGTATCGATATCGAATTCGACAAGACGTTCGTTGTCGGGAGCATAGACGGGCCAATCGAGGCCATCCACGTTGGGATCGCCGGACTGGGCGAAGGCGACGAGGGCGCCAGCCGAGCGGTCGCGCAATTGCAGATCGGCATCGGTCCATGTCCGAGTTTGCCGGAACATGTTGAGGCTATCGAGTGTGTCGAGGAAATAAGGCACCTCGACGGTGTGATAGGCGCCGACCGTTGCCGGGTCGTGATCCGCGAAGGTCACCCCTTCGGCATAGGGCTGGGTGCGGCTGAAGATATAGGCATAGACCGGGCTGTCGCCGTGCGTGGTCTGGGCGATGGCCCAATCGCGAACGGCGCTCGCCATGGATGTGTCGCGTGAGATATCGACCGCGGTACGGCGGAAATCCCCGGCCTCCAGATCGTAGAAGGCCAGGATTTCCTCGGCGTCATCGCCGAACATGTCTTGGGCTCTGGTGCGCAGCTCGTCGGCGTTTTGAGCACCTGCAAGTCCGTTGAAGGTTTCATCCTTGGTGTAGCCGATGACCAGGGGCACGTCGGTGAAATTGCCGTTCTGGAAAGCCGTCCATGCCGGCTCGGGCAGAACGTGGCCATCGATGGCGATGCCGAAGCGGACGCCATCGAGGTCGAGAAATTTGTCGGCGGAAACAGCGCGCATCTCGTTTATGTCAGTGGCCTCAAGTTGTTCCTGGGCTCGAACGCCGGCCGCTTCGACCTGCTCATAGGGAGACGAAAAGCTGTTGACGATGCTGCCGGACATGCCGAAGATCTTGTGGAACAGGCCATCGGCCAGTGGGCTGACCTGAAGGGCACTCAGCGACATGGAACCGGCGGACTGGCCGACGATGGTAACGTTGCCGGCATCGCCGCCAAAGGCCTCGATGTTGTCCTGAATCCATTGCAGACCGAAAGCCTGATCCATCAGGCCGTAATTGCCGGACGTTCCGGTTTCGCTTTCAGCGGCGAGCTCGGGGTGGGCCATAAAGCCCATGGCGCCAAGGCGGTATGACAGGGCGACATAGACGACGCCGCGCTGGGCGAGCTGTTCGCCGGAATAATTGGCCATGTTGGTTGAACCGACGGTGAAGCCACCACCGTAAATCCAGACGACGACCGGCAGGTCGTCGCCCGGCTCGGCGTCTTCGGGCGCCCATATGTTGAGATAAAGACAGTCTTCGGAAAGGGATTCCTCGCCGAAATAGTGGTTGATGTCGCTGTTGCGCAAGGTCTGCATGCATTCGGGGGCGAAGCGGTCGGCATTATAGACGCCCTCCCATTCCGCATGCGGCTGTGGTGGCTGCCAGCGCAGTTCGCGCAGGGGCGGTGCTGCAAAGGGTACGCCGAAATAGGCTTTAACACCTGAATCCAGCATCTTGCCTGCTATCTGACCAGAACCGGTTTCCACCGGGTCGCCCGGGATCGGGGTCTTGACGATCTGGGCCTGGGCACCGGTGGCCAACACGATTGTCGCCGCCAGCGCGGTCGCAGCGATCTTACTCAACCGAAACATGGATATCCTCCTCATCATATGTACGAAACGGTACGTACATTGGAAAGTTAGCACGAGAAGCGGCGGAGTCCATCCGGGTAAAGAAGAAATATCATATGAAAAGTCGTATGGCCTATATTTTTCGGCCATCCATCGCGGTTGGCATGACGATTTCGGCAAACAAGGAAGCGAACCGTTTGCCATCGTGGGCCGTGCCGGTCGCAGATCGTGCCGCGTCCGATGCAGAACGAGGCGGGCTGCATCGGACTTGGTGGAGCGGCCGGGTCTTGATCTAGCCTTCCAGCGCAATTGCGTCGGCGCCTGCCGGAATGCGCATCGGGGCCGAGGAGTCATTTGCCGCGTACCAGATGGCCTCAGCAACATCTGAAGACAATGTTCTGGGATCGGTCGAGGTCCGCATGGCCCCGATTACGCCGTTGGCGAACTCGGTATAGGCCGCCGGGAACCCACCGTTTTCCCGCAGTCGCGAAAGGGCTGTGCTGCCAAAGCTGGTGCCGGGTGCGGAGCCGGGCAGCACGATCTTGACCCCAATTCCAAAGGGAGCCAGTTCCAGCGCCAGAGACTCCGTGAAGGCGTTAACGGCGGCCTTGCTGGCAGTATAGGCCGAAAGCAGCGGCAGCGGCTTCATCGTGACGCTGAAGGTCACGTTGATGATCAGTCCAGCCTTTCTTTCCCGAAACTGGGGCAAGACGGCGTCGATCATGCGCATTGTCCCAAACGTATTCGTTTCGAACAGGGACCGGGTAACATCGGTCGGCGTGCCTTCGAGGGCATTGAGCCAGCCGATCCCCGCATTGTTGACAAGCACGTCGATCGGCCCCGCCGCCTCGACGGCAGCGCGAACGCTCTCGTCACTGGTGACGTCGAGTGGCAGCACCACCAGTTGGTCCGACTCGGGGAGAAGGTTGCTCTGAGGCGAGCGCATGGTCGCTATAACCTTCCAGCCACGGTCGAGAAAATATCTGGCGGTGTCCAGACCGAAGCCGGACGAGGAGCCGGTAATGAGCACGGTTTTCATGGGAGATCCTTTCACGGTGTTTTCATGCCACTTATGTGGACCGCGAGTTTGGGACGCGCTATAATGGCGGATCCTAAATGCATTAGTGAGCGTCCGATTGATCGATCCCCTTGCCGAAATCGTCAGCATGCTTCAACCGAGCTTGCCCTTCTCCAAGGCAGCGAGTGGATCGGGCAATTGGCGTGTGGACGGGGCGGGCGACGGAGGACCGTTCTTTGCAGTCATACTGGAAGGATCGGCACGGCTAGCGATCAATGGGCAGCCGGACGCCGAACTTGAGGAGAATGACTTTGTGCTCATTCCAGCTGCTTATCGGTTCACCATGTCGAGCAGTGTCGAGAGCCCCGATGACGGCGACGACCCGCTTCGGGTTACCAAGCTCGGGGACGAAACGCGGCATGGCGATCCGGTCGGCATGCCCAATATGCGGGTTTTGATCGGGCGGCTGGACTTCGGGTCTCCCGATACATCCCTGGTTTTCGCGCTCCTGCCGAGCATGCTGCATGTGCGGGGGCAGGCGCGCTTGACCGCCCTTGTGCAAATGATCCGCGAGGAAGCCCAAAGCGAGAGGCCCGCAAAGGAAATCGTGCTCGAAAGGCAATTGCAGCTTCTGTTGATCGAGGCGTTGCGATCAGATGCGGCCGGACTGGAAACGCCGGGTCTGCTGCGGGGCCTTGCCGATCCGCATCTCGGTCCGGCAATTCGGCAGATGCACGAGAACCCGGCCAAGGCGTGGACGATCGAGGAGTTGGCATCGGCAGCCATTCTGTCACGATCGGTATTTTTCGACCGATTCCAAAAGCAGACGGGCATGGCGCCCATGGAATATTTGCTGTCCTGGCGGATGGCCCTGGCCAAGGACATGCTCCGCCGCAAGGACGGAGGAATGAAAGAGATCGCCAGACGCGTTGGCTATGGCTCAGCCAGCGCCTTCAGCGTTGCCTTTTCCCGCTTTGTCGGTGTTGCGCCGAGCAAGTATGCGGCTCCGACGCAAACAGTCTCCGGGGCTCGTGCTCCATAGACGGGCGGTTGGTACTGTCGAGCCCGCACCGCCGGGCCTTTCAACCATGGGAGCCTGTCGGTGTCATTTCCGGCGTCCGGTTGGCAAGCAGGCCATCGACGCTCAGCCGACCGGCGCCATAGGCCATGAGGGCCAGAGCCATGGCTGCCCAGGGCAGATGGAAGTTCGCCCACCCTTCGGGGACGGTGAGCTGGATTACGGCGGTCATCAGCAAAATGCCGAATGCCGCAAAACGGGTGCCCAGTCCCAGGACCAAAAGGATGGGCAGAACGATTTCACCGGTTGCGGCGAGGTAGGCGGCAAGAGTGGGGAACGGGTAGGGGTAGGCGCCTCCGAGAATATGGAGCCGGAATTCCTGTCCGAACAGGAACGCCTGGCTCGGCGCGAGCATGAAGGGCGCGTCCCATTTGGTCAGGCCGGACCGAAAGAAGGGGACGGCAAGCGCGATGCGCAAGACCAGCAGTACCAGGGTTGCGGGAAGGCTGGCGATGAGCGCTTCGCTTCTGGCGATTATCGAACGCAGTGTCATGCCTTATCCCCTTTCGAAGGCTTGAAGGGGCCCAGCGAGATCAGCCCGACAAGGGCGGAGCCGAGGTCGAAATCCGCATCGTTGGCCGATGCCGTTGCAGCGTCGCCAACGGTGGCGCCGGCCATTATGGCGCGGGCGAATTCGGCGTCCTCGTGGGGCAAGACCGTTACGACGACGTCGAGGCCGGGGCGGGCAATCAGCACCGTCTCGGGGCCGGTCGACCCGAGCGCGGCGGGCTGTGTCTGCCGGTGGGCGTGCCATATCGAGCCGACGGGAAAGCGTGAGGTTATGAGCGCGCAAGCAGGATGGAGAGCAAGGCGGGATTGAAGGAGGTCGGACGGCTGCAGGTCGGCGAGCGCATCGACCGTCAGGATGGGATCGTCCGCAGCGTGGTATGCGCGGGTCCATGCGCATTCGAGCCGGGCGACATCGGAGAGGTAGGGAAGGGAGGCTGCCGGCGGAAATTCGGCAATGAAATCGGGGAAGTTCTCGCCGTATTGGAACAGCATGGGCGATGAAGGTTTGGTCTGGCCGACAAAGACGCGGGCCATGGCGGTGAAAAATTCCTCACCGACGAGCGCACGCACGACGGGAAACCCCTTGGTCAGGGCGTTCACGAGGCTGACGTGAACATTGTTGCGATAGACGGCGAACCGCAGGGGATCGTTTCGCCCGCCCTTGCTGGTCAGGCCCTGGGGCAGCGCGCTGGCGGGGTCCTGCACCGCCTGGGCGAAGCGGGTCTGCGCGCTCATTGTGCCGCGCTCCGCATACCGGGGAGAGCCTTGTCGAGCGCGGCCTGGGCCATACGGGCTTCACTCATCAACGTGGGGAAGTCGGGCACGTCATTGTCCCATTCCACAAGTGTGGCGATGGGGCCGGTGCGGCCGAGCGTATGGACATAAAGATCGAAGACGTCGGGCCGGACGGCCGATCCATGGGCGTCGATCAGCAGACGCGCTCCGGCGCTGTCGAGCGTTTCGTCATAGCCGGCGAGATGGATTTCACCGACGAACTCGACGGGAAAGCGATCGATATACTCTTTGGGGTCCCAGCCGTGGTTGACCGATGAGACCATGACGTTGTTGACGTCGAGCAGCAGGCCGCAGCCGGTCCGTTCGGCGATGGCGGCGAGGAAATCGACCTCGTCGATGGTGCTTTCCTCGAACAGAAGATAGGTCGATGGATTTTCGAGCAGCATGGCAACGCCAAGCGTTTGCTGGACGTCATCGACATGAGCGCAAACCTGATCGAGCGTGCGGGCGGTGTAGGGAAGCGGCAGCAGATCGTTGAGATAGGCGCTGTCATGGGTCCACCATGCGAGGTGTTCGGAAAATGAAGCGGGCCGATAGGTCTCGATGAGATGCTTGAGGCGGGCAAGGTGGGCGCGGTCGAGATCGTTCTCCCCGCCGATCGACAGGCCGACGCCATGTAGGGAAAGTGGATAGGTCTGGGCGATGGCAGCCAGATAACGATGCGGCGCGCCGCCATCTCCCATGTAGTTTTCGGCATGGATCTCGAAAAAGCCGACGGGCGGACGGCCTTCGAGAATTTCCCCGTAATGCTCGGGCTTCAGGCCCACGCCGGCTTGCAGGGGGAGCGTGTTGTAGCGGTTCATCATGGCCTCCCGGTCGATTGAGGAAGGGAGCGCGACCTGTGCCGCGCTCCTATGGGTGCGGCTCAGGCGGGGATGTCGCGTTCGAGCGCTTCGAGGCTGCCCATGCGATCGCCCGGTAATTCCATGCTTTCGCATGTGCCTGAGGGCACCAGTGTCCAGGCGTTGCCCTGATAATCGACGGTGGAGGTGCCGGCGCAGGTGGTGCCGGGGCCGGCCGCGCAATCGTTCTGACCGGCAAGCGAGACGCCGTAGCACTTGACCATATCGTCCTGAGCGATGGCCGGGGCAGCGCCGGCGGTTCCGAGAGCCGTCGCCAGCGATGCGGCAAGAGCGACTGAGGCTATGTTGCGGTTCATTGCAATGTCCTTCCTTTGGAGATCGAAGGCGCCGTTTTTGGCACCCGACGACTCATTCGTTGGGACATCGAAGACGGTTACGGCCATGCGGCATCACGGTTCCGTGAACAGGCCCCGGGGGAGGTAGCGGCGTGGTCGGGGCGACTACTCCTGCGCGCCGGCGTCATAAATGCCGATCATATCGGCAAGCAGGTCATGAAGGCGATCGCGATGGCCGTTGCCGCCCGATGGGCTGTTGGGGTCCGAGGTCATGACGACGGTCAGGTCGAGATCGGGGACGATGTAGAGCATCTGGCCGCCATAGCCCCAAGCGTAAGAGACGTCATGGCCGGCCAATTCGGTCAGGAACCAGCCATAGCCATATCCGTGTCCGCCAAAGCGTGAGGTGGTGCGCTGTTGCCAGGATTGCTCGATCCAGTCTTCCGAGACGATCCGTTCGCCATCTTCCGTGACGCCGCCATTGCGGATCATTTCGCCGAAAGCCAGAAGCGAGAGTGGGGTCATGGCAAGCTCGTTGCCGCCCAGATAGATGCCCTGGGGGTCCTGATGCCAGCCGGTTATGGCAAAGCCGTCAATGGGGCCGAGCCAGTCGCGGGCGAGTTGGCGGGTGGAGGCGCCGCCCACATCGGTGAGGATGGCCGAGAGCAGATGGGTGGAGCCGGTCGAATAGACCATGGGGCCACCCGGTTCGGCGACGAAAGGCTGGGCGAGGGCAGTGCGCACCCAATTGGCGCTGGCGACCCAGCGCCCGTAATTGGCGCCGGACGTGGCTTGAAGGCCGGCCTGCATGGACATGAGGTGGCTCAGGGTGATCTCGTCGACGCGCGGGTCGGGATCGGAAGGCAGATCATCGGCAAGCAGTTCGGCGACCGGTTGGTCGGGACCGTCGAGCAGGCCCTTGTCGATGGCGATGCCGATCATTGTGGTGACGATGACCTTGGAGGCCGATTTGATATTGGTGGGATCGCTGGAGGTGTAACCGTTATAGCCGCGGTCGGCGATGAGTTCGCCGCCGCGGGAAACAGTGACGGTGCGGAGTGGTTCGAGGTCTCCGGCGGCCTCCAGCACGGTCGTCAGCGGGTCGGAGGATATGGTTTCCTGTGCCCAGCCGGCGAGGGGGAAGGATATGGCAGCAGCCACGGCCAGAACCCGGGCGGGGCGAAGGAAGGTTGAAATCGTCATGGAATGAAGGCCGCGCGCAAGAGTGGATATCCGTTCGGGCGATGTGTCGGGCAAGATGGGCTTTTGTGCGGCGTCGCGGGCAGGATGGCGATCAACAAACCGGGAGGTGGGGGCAGGGGCAACACTCGAAAAGCAGTGCTTCTCTGCCCCTCAGGGCCTGGGAATCCCTCGTCCGTTATTTCTTGGGCTTTTTATGCTCTCCAAGCTGAACGACACCCTTTAGCGAGGGCGCTGCTGCTATAGTTTTCTCTTTGGCCTGTTTAGGCTTTTTCGCTTCGCGGTTTTTCCGCACCTGACCTTTGGCCATGTCGCTGTCCTTTGAGCGCGCAAACATGATCGTTTGCGCCCGCGCAGCATCGCACGTTCCGGCCTCGGCCCCTATGGAAATTTGCAGCCTGCATGCAGCATATGCGCCAAGCAAAAGGGCTCCCGAAGGAGCCCTTTCCGTATGCGATTAACAGTGGCCCTCAGGCCGAGTAGTACATCTCGTACTCGACGGGGTGAGGGGTGTGTTCGAACTTGATCACTTCTTCCATCTTGAGGTCGATGTAGGAGTCGATGAAGTCGTCGTCCATCACGCCGCCGGCCTTGAGGAAGTCGCGGTCGGCCGAAAGGCTGTCCAGCGCTTCGCGCAGGGAGGCGGAAACGGTCGGGATGCCCTGGAGCTCTTCCTTTGGCAGCTCGTAGAGATCCTTGTCCATCGGGTCGCCCGGGTGGATCTTGTTCTTGATGCCGTCAAGGCCAGCCATGAGCAGCGCCGTGAAGGCGAGATAGGGATTGGCGAGCGGATCGGGGAAGCGGACTTCGACGCGCTTGGACTTCGGGCTCTGACCGAAGGGGATGCGGCACGAAGCGGACCGGTTGCGGGCCGAATAGGCCAGCAGCACGGGGGCCTCAAAGCCCGGCACCAGACGCTTGTAGGAGTTGGTGGTCGGGTTGGTGAAGGCGTTGATGGCCTTGGCGTGCTTGATGACGCCGCCGATGTAGTAAAGGCATTCCATCGACAGGCCAGCATATTCGTCGCCGGCGAAGAGCGGCTTGCCGTCTTTCCAGATCGACTGGTGGCAGTGCATGCCCGAGCCGTTGTCGCCGTAAACAGGCTTGGGCATGAAGGTTGCCGTCTTGCCGTAGGACTGGGCGACCTGCTGGACACCATACTTGTAGAGCAGGACGTGATCGGCAGCGGTGATCATCGGAGCGAACTTGATGCCGAGTTCGTGCTGGGCGGAAGCCACTTCGTGGTGGTGCTTTTCGACGACCACGCCCATCGCGGCAAGCGCTTCGAGCATTTCACCGCGGATGTCCTGGGCGCTATCGACCGGCGGAACCGGGAAGTAGCCCTTCTTGAGTCCGACGTGGTGGCCGGTGTTGCCGCCCTCGTAATCGGCGTCCGAGTTGGAGCCGAGTTCGGAGGAATCAACCTGGAAACCGACCTTGTAGGTCGAGGTCGAATATTTCACATCGTCGAACAGGAAGAATTCGGGTTCGGGACCGAAACCGACGAAATCGCCAACGCCGGAGGTCTTGACGAAGGCCTCGGCCTTCTTGGCGATGGAGCGCGGATCACGATTGTAGGGCTGGTAGGTCGCCGGCTCGAGAATGTCGCAGTTCACGCACAGGGTAGGCGCCGAAAAGAACGGATCGACATAGGCCGAATCGTTGTCGGGCATAAGGACCATGTCGGATTCGTTGATGGCCTTCCAGCCAGCAATCGAGGAGCCGTCGAACATGACGCCTTCTTCGAACATGTCGGCATCGACAACCGATGCGTCCATGGTGACATGCTGAAGCTTGCCGCGCAGGTCGGTGAAGCGAAGGTCAACGTATTTGATGCCTTCGTCCTTGATCTTTTGCATAAGATCGTTTGCTGAGCTCATAATAGATCCCCAGAAATTGGTGTTTGAAGTTTATGCCTGCGCTTAAAACGTCCGGGAGGAGTTTGTCGCGCGCCTGACTTGGTTTCACGAAGCCCCATTATAGGGCTTCGTCTCCGCTTTCGCCCGTGCGGATTCGAATGGCCTGTTCGACCGTCGAAACGAAAATCTTGCCGTCGCCAATCCGACCGGTCTGCGCCGCGTTGCGGATCGCCTCGATCGCCTTGTCGGCAAGCTGGTCCGGTACAACGACCTCGACTTTGACCTTGGGCAGGAAATCGACGACGTATTCGGCGCCCCGGTAGAGCTCGGTGTGGCCCTTCTGACGACCGAATCCCTTGGCCTCCGTCACTGTGATGCCTTGCAACCCAACTTCCTGAAGGGCCTCTTTGACCTCATCGAGCTTGAAGGGTTTGACGATGGCCTCAATCTTTTTCATGTCCACGTCTCCTCGTGTTCGGGACCGGTTGGCCCATTGAATGCATGGGGTGTGCCAATCGGGATTTTTGCGACTTCAGTGCTGCGAAAACAAAGGGTTGTATGGATAAACGAAACCTTTTTGTCATCTATTCTGTATGGCTGTCGGTCAAAATATGGGCAATATGCCTATATAATGAGCATTTGCGATGCTGATGGCGCGATGCCGTTTGGACGCATCATGGAACAGGATGGCGTGGCACGCAAACGCAGGGGAACGCGGGCCCCGAACCAATGAGGCTTTGACTGCAATGAGAAGTTGGGCTAGGACGCGTGCCAACTCGACGCCGGGCGTACGAGATGCGCGGGTGTGGCGGAACTGGCAGACGCACTGGATTTAGGTTCCAGCGCCGCAAGGCGTGGAGGTTCGACTCCTCTCACCCGCACCAAATTCTGCGCCGGCTTCCAACACGATTTACGAAAATACGGGATCGATACGCAAAATGAACGTAACTGAAACTCTGAACGAAGGGCTGCGCCGCAAGCTCGATGTGACCATTCCGGCGACGGCGCTCGCATCGAAACTCGACGAAAAGCTCGACGAGGTTCGGGGCAAGGTGCAGATCAAGGGCTTCCGCCCCGGCAAGGTGCCGACCGCGCATCTGAAAAAGGTTTATGGCCGCTCGCTGATGAGCGAAGTGCTGCAGGATTCGATCAACGAGACCGTTTCCAAGACACTCGAGGAGCGCTCGGAAAAGGCCGCGACCCAGCCCGAAATCGACCTGAGCGAAGATCAGGCCCTCATCAACCGCGTGCTGGATGGTGAAGGCGATCTGGCATTTTCGGTTTCCTACGAAGTGCTTCCCCCCGTTTCGCTGATGGATTTCAAGACCATCGCGCTCGAACGGCCGGTTGTTGAAGTGACCGACGAGGAAGTCGACGAGGAAGTCGAAAAGTTCTTCAAGCAGAACCGCCAGTATGAAGACAAGGGTGACGATGGTGTTGTCGAAGACGGCGACCGTGTCGGTCTCTCGTTCGTCGGCAAGATCGACGGTGAGCCCTTTGAAGGTGGTTCGGCCGAGCACACCCACCTGACGGTGGGGTCCGGCCAGTTCATTCCCGGCTTCGAAGAGGGTCTGATTGGCGTCAAGAAAGGCGGCAACAAGACCATCAAGGTCACGTTCCCCGAAGATTACCAGAACGCTGAACTGGCCGGGAAAGAGGCCGAGTTCGACGTCAATGTGCTCCATGTGGATGGCCCCAAGGCCGATGTGGAACTCAATGACGAGTTCGCCAAGACGTTGGGTCTCGAAGACCTCGCGGCGCTGAAGACGGCGATCCGTGAGCAGATCGAAAGCCAGAACAAGAGCCTGTCGCAGCAGCGGCTCAAGCGCCTCGTTCTCGACGCGCTCGACGAGGGCCACAAGTTCGACGTGCCGGCCAAGCTGGTCGAATCCGAGTTCGATGCGATCTGGAATCGCGTCAAGCACGAAGTCGAGCACCACGGCAAGACCTTCGAATCGGAAGGCACGACCGAGGAAAAGGCGCAGGAAGACTATCGCAAGATCGCCGAGCGCCGCGTGCGTCTGGGGCTGGTCGTCGCCGAGATCGGCAATGTCAACGAGATCACCGTGTCGGACGAAGAGCACCAGCAGGCGCTGATTGCCGAAGTGCGGCGCTTCCCCGGCCAGGAACAGCAGGTGTACGATTATTACCGCAAGAACCCTAACGCTCTTGCCGGTCTGCGTGCGCCGATCTTTGAAAACAAGGTCGTCGATTTCGTTGTCGAACTGGCCGACGTCAAGGACAAGAAGACCAGCCGCGAAGAACTGGTCAAGCTGGTCCGCGAGGGCGAAGACGGATTCGATATCGACAGCGATCACGATCACTGACGACATCGTTTCCTTGTGGTCGCGCTGCTGAACCGGAAAAGTGGGACCCACTTTTCCTGGCAGCACTCCGGATCGAGAGCGATCACGATCACTAAAGCTCTGTGGAGCGATAGGTAACGGCCACGTTATCGACACAGAACTCGCTATTTGAATAGGGCTCCGCAACCTTTGCGGGGCCCTATTTGTTTGTGATTGCAGGCCGTGTCGGGGGATGGTGCTGCCGATTGTGACCGGAGTTGATGGTGCAGGACCTGCTAACCCCAAAACAGATGGCCATGGCCGACAGGCTGGCGATCGAAAGCGGCGTCAATTCGCTCAGTTTGATGGAAAATGCGGGGCAGGCGGTTGCCTATGAGGTGAGCCGCAGGTTTGTGCTGCAGCCGGTTCTGGTTCTTTGCGGGCCAGGCAACAATGGCGGCGACGGGTTTGTCGTGGCGCGCCTGCTGTCCGAGCGCGGCTGGCCGGTGCGGCTGGGGCTGACCTGCACCAAGAGCGATCTCGACGGCGACGCGGCGATGATGGCCCGGATGTGGGGTGGCGCCATCGAAACGGCGGCCCCGGGAATGTGCCCGGACTTCGGAATCATCGTCGATGCCCTGCTGGGTGCGGGTCTGTCGCGCGACGTCGAGGGTGAGATGGCCGATCTTGTCGAAGCAATCAATGAAAGCGCGGCAAAAGTGGTGGCTGTCGACATCCCCAGCGGGGTCGATGGGGAAACAGGAGCGGTGCGCGGCGTGGCCGTGCGAGCCGACCTCACGGTCACCTTCTTCCGTCACAAACCGGGCCATTTGCTGTTGCCGGGCGGCGGGTTATGCGGTGAAGTGCTGCTGGCCGATATCGGAATTCCAGACGCAGTGCTTTTAGAGATCGACATACGCCTTTACGAGAACGATCCGCGGCTCTGGACGCTGCCCGTGCGCGCAGCAGAGGGGCACAAATTCGATGCGGGTCATTGCGTCGTGGTTTCGGGCGGCGCGCTGCACACCGGGGCGGCCCGGCTGTCGGCGCTCGGCGCTGCGCGAAGTGGGGCGGGCCTGGTAACGATCGCCGGAGAGCGGGAAGCGCTGCTCGTGCACGCAGCCCATGTGACGGCAATCATGCTCGCCGAAGTTGATGATGGCGCGGGGCTGGCACGGTTGCTTGAGGATACGCGCAAGAACGCGCTGGTCATTGGGCCGGGGACAGGTATCGGGGAGGCAACGCGGCAGATGGTGCTGGCGGCTCTCGAGAGCCAGGCGCGGCTGGTGTTGGACGCCGACGCACTGACGAGTTTTGCCGACCAGCCGAACATCCTGTTTTCGGCCATCGGCAAACGTGAGTCGGAAAGCGTGGTCCTTACGCCCCATGCAGGGGAATTCAACAGGTTGTTCGGTGAGATCGACGGCGCCAAGACGGACATGGCGATCGCGGCGGCCCGGCGCTCTGGCGCAATCGTGCTGCTCAAGGGTTCGGATACGGTGATTGGCCATCCCGAGGGGCGCGCCGTTATCAACACCACCGGTACGCCGATCCTCGCCACCGCGGGCGCGGGCGATGTGCTGGCGGGATTGATCGGAGGGTTGCTTGCCCAGGGCATGGGCAGCTTTGAGGCTGCTTGCGCGGGTGCTTATATCCATGGGCGGGCAGCACAGCGTTTTGGCAAGCCGGGGATGGTGGCCGACGATTTGCCGGGCTTGATTCCCGAAGTGTTGGCCGACTTGTCCGTGGCGGGGCCTTAACGGCGAGGTCCGGGGCCGTTCCTACCAGCTCACGTCGAGCCGCTCCAATCCGTGGAAATGATAGACATCGGCGTAGCGGGGTGGTGCCGAGAGGTGAAGCCTGGGCAGGCGCTCGAAAAGGGTGCGCAGCGCGATCTGCATTTCGAGGCGGGCCAGGGGCGCGCCGATGCAGAAATGGATGCCGGCGCCGAAGCTGACATTGGCGCCATCCGTGCGTAAAGGGTCGAAGGTGTTGGGGTTTGTGAAGCGGTTCGGGTCGCGGTTGGCGGCGCCGAGCATCAGGCCGATCACATCACCCTTTCGCAATGGAATGCCGTCGTAGTCGAGGTCTTCGAGAGCGTAGCGGGTGAACATGTGCAATGGCGCATCGAACCGCAGCGCTTCCTCGACTGTGGCGGCGGTCGCTGCGTCATCTGCAAACAGCATGCGCGGATCATAGCCGCTTTCAAGGATGGCTTTGACGGCATTGCCGGTGGTGTGGACGGTCGCTTCGTGCCCGGCGTTGAGCAGCAGAATGGCGGTCGAGAGCATTTCGTCTTCGCTCAGGCGTTCCCCACCCTGCTCGGCGGCAATCATGTGGCTGAGCAAATCCTCGCGGGGCAGCTTGCGGCGCTCGGCGATGACTGTGCGCAGATAGGCGGTGAATTCGGCGGCTGCGCGGTTGGCGTCGCGTTCGATATCGTGGCTGACATCGAACATATACATCTTGACCATGCGGTTGGACCAGTCGAGCAACTGGGGCGCCATTTGCGAGGGGAGACCGATCATTTCGGCGATGACGATGGCCGGAATGGGGGCGGCGAAGGCCTTAATCAACTCGACGCTGCCCTGATCCTCAAAGCCATCGATGATGGAATGGACAAGATTGGCGATGCGGGGGCGGAGCAATTCGACCTGCCGGGAGACGAAAGCGCGGTTGACCAGCGTGCGCAGGCGCGAATGGGCGGGCGGTTCGAGATTGAGTAGCGAATATTTTTCGGTGAGGTCGAAATCGGCGGTGTGGGGCTGGGGCTGCGGCAGGCCGATTTCTTCGCGCGTGGCGACGTGGAGAATGTCGCGGCCGAATCGCCGGTCGCGCAGAAGCGCGCTGACCGATGGGAAATCGGCAAAGCACCAATGGCCGTATTCAGTCCAGAAGAACGCCTGACGGGTAGCGTGGCGCGCTGCGTAGAACGGATAGGGGTTCTGGTAGAAGGCGGGATCGGAGGGGCGGGCGCTGGCGCAACGATCGGCGGCGACGTCGGTGATCGGCCGGACCTGGAGTATGGCTGCCATCGGTCGGGAGTCCTTCTTGCTTTTGTGCTAGCCTATTGCAGCAAATTCTTCATGCCTATGGTCAGGTCTTGCCCATGCCCAGAAATTCTTTAGGTATGGGCCGGACCATTCTGGAGACCAGTTATTGTGAGCGACATCACAGTTTCGCAGGCCATCGAGGCCATCTATACTTCGCTTGAAAATGACAATGAGGATCTCGATCTCCATATCGCAACGCTCAAGAGCGCGATGGCGCGCGAAGGCGCCAAGGAAGCGGTGTTCGAAACCTCCAAGCTGGCCCAGCCCAATCGCCAGGGCCGCAAGCTGATGCAGGCGTATTTCCGCAAGAAGGGCGTGGCCACCAGCTTTGTCTGACCATGTGGACAGGCCGGGAGCGTTAAGCATGCGCCACAATAGGGCCATGCTTGGGCTTGCTATTGAAGTTGAACGCGGCCAAGCCTATGTGACGCTTGACCGTCCTTTAAGCAGCAATCGCTTGCTATCTGGCCGACAAGCCGAATCCTTTTCTCCGGGGGAGTTACCCAAAACATGCGAGATCCCGTCGATCTATACATGAACACGCTCGTGCCGATGGTGGTCGAGCAGTCCAATCGCGGCGAACGCGCCTTCGATATCTATTCGCGCCTTTTGCGCGAGCGCATCATTTTCGTGACCGGCGTCGTCGAGGACAATATGGCCTCGGTGATCGTCGCACAGCTTCTTTTCCTCGAATCGGAAAATCCGAAAAAGGAAATCGCCATGTACATCAACTCGCCTGGCGGGGTGGTGACGGCGGGGCTGTCGATCTACGACACGATGCAGTTTATCCGTCCCAAGGTTCAGACCTTGTGCATGGGCCAGGCGGCGTCGATGGGATCGCTGCTCCTGACCGCCGGCGAAAAGGACATGCGCGGCGCTCTGCCCAATGCCCGTGTGATGGTGCACCAGCCCTCGGGCGGCTATCAGGGCCAGGTGACCGACATCATGATTCACGCCCGCGAGGCCGAGAATCTGAAGCGCCGGCTCAATGAAATCTACGTGAAGCATTCCGGGCTCGAATATCAGCAGGTCGAAGACCTTCTCGAGCGCGACAAGTTCCTTTCGCCGCAAGAGGCCAAGGAACTCGGCCTTATCGACCACGTTCACGATAAGCGGGCCGTGCCGGAAGGTGGAGCGTAAACCTCGATTATACACCGCACGCAACGGGCGCTGGAGAAAGCGCCCGTGCCGATTGCGCCCCGGCGGAACGATCTTTATGGTCACAGTGAGAAATTGTTCATGCGTCGTCGGGTAGCGTTCTCAAATCGGCGAAACTGAACCAAGCGTTTGCAACGCTTCTGGAGTTGCTAGATGTCCAAGGAAAATTCGAGCGGAGATTCCTCCAAGAACACGCTGTACTGCTCGTTCTGCGGGAAGTCCCAACACGAAGTTCGCAAGCTGATCGCCGGACCCACCGTATTCATCTGCGATGAATGCGTTGAGTTGTGCATGGACATCATCCGCGAGGAATCGAAAACCTCGATGGTCAAGTCCGCAGATGGTGTGCCGAGCCCGGCCGATATCTGCAAAGTGCTCGACGATTACGTTATCGGCCAGCGGCGCGCCAAGCGCGTGCTCTCGGTGGCCGTTCACAACCACTACAAGCGCCTGCACCACGCGACCAAGAATCAGGATGTGGAGCTTTCCAAGTCCAATATCCTCCTGATCGGTCCGACCGGTTGCGGCAAGACGCTGCTGGCCCAGACGCTGGCGCGCATTCTCGACGTTCCGTTCACAATGGCAGACGCCACGACCCTGACCGAAGCCGGTTATGTGGGCGAGGATGTCGAAAACATCATTCTCAAGCTGTTGCAGTCCGCCGACTATAACGTCGACAAGGCGCAGCGTGGTATTGTCTATATCGACGAAGTCGACAAGATTTCGCGCAAGTCGGACAACCCTTCCATCACCCGCGACGTTTCGGGTGAGGGCGTGCAGCAGGCGCTGCTCAAGATCATGGAAGGCACAGTGGCTTCGGTTCCACCCCAGGGTGGCCGCAAGCATCCGCAGCAGGAATTCCTGCAGGTGGACACGACCAATATCCTGTTCATCTGCGGCGGTGCCTTTGCCGGACTTGAAAAGGTCATCGCGGCGCGGGGCGAAAACTCTTCGATCGGATTTACGGCGGCAGTCAAGGACCCCAACGACCGCAGGGTCGGCGACGTTCTTGCCGAAGTCGAGCCCGAGGATATGGTCCGTTTCGGACTGATTCCCGAATTTATCGGCCGTCTGCCGGTGATCGCGACGCTCGAAGATCTCGATGAGGATGCACTCGTGCAGATTCTTTCCGAGCCCAAGAACGCCCTGGTTCGTCAGTACGCACGTCTGTTCGAGATGGAAGATGTGCAACTGACCTTCCACGAGGACGCCCTAAAGGCGGTTGCCCGTCAGGCCATCGCCCGCAAGACAGGTGCGCGCGGCTTGCGTTCGATCCTCGAGGCCATCCTGCTCGATACCATGTACGACCTGCCTTCGCTCGAAGGGGTCGAGGAAGTGGTCATCAGCCAGGAAGTCGTGGACAACAAGGACGTGCGCCCGCTCTACATCTACGCAGAGCGCGCCAAGGAAGACATGAAGTCGGGCGCCTGACCGACAGGCAGTCTGAATGAAGTACAAAGGGCCCGGATCGGTTGATCCGGGCCCTTTGCTTTGGCCGGTTTGGCTACCGAATCTTTCGCTCAAGAATTGGCTGTGGGTGGCGTTTACGGACAGGTGTGGGGCTTGCTATGGTCGGCGCGTGGTCGGCACGCCAACCAAGACAGGGGACGGAGCTTATGAAATTTTCGGGATATGTATTGCCAATATCGCTTGTCCTCGGGCTTGCCGTCGCCGGAGGTGCCGCTGCCCAGCCGCAGACCAAGCTGGTCCAGGACCTGCCCAAGAGTCTGGTTCAGGCGATCTGGTGCAGCGCGCTGTTTTTCGAGGAATCCTATTATTACGACGACGGCAGCGACGACATGATGCACTACGAGGATCTGGCGTTCGACCTGGGGGCCGATATCGATACGGTCCTTTTGGAGGATCATGGGTTTCGGCAGGAGGAGGTCGACGAAATCTGGTCTGTGTTCGATGCGGGCGCTTACGATCTGACCATGGAAGACGATGAGAGCTTTCTGGCTCAGCTCGAGCTTTGCGAGAGCAATTACGACGCGCTGCTGTAGCCGCCGTGCGTCCTATTGCGCATTTGTGGCCGGTGAGTGAGGTGCCATGCCGTCTGCGCATGCCGGCCATTTTGATATGCGTACGGGAAATTGTGTCGTCACGCTTGTAGAGCGGCTCTATTGCCCTATCTTAGTGGGCGAAGAGTCGTTTCGGTTAGCCAATCCCTAACGGGTGAGGCGCACACTGGAGCGCAACACATTACAAGTTGCCGGGAACCATCCTCCCTGTCCGGCAACGACGAAAGGATAGTCCATGTCCGACACCGAAACATCCGCAGTCGAGTTCGACCGCGAAAAGGTGTACCCCGTCCTGCCGCTGCGCGACATCGTGGTGTTTCCATCGATGATCGTGCCCCTGTTTGTTGGACGCGAGAAATCCGTGCGCGCGCTTGAAGAGGTGATGCGCGAGGACAAGCATATTCTGGTGGTTACCCAGAAAAATGCCCAGGAAGACGATCCCGAGCCCGACGGCATCTACGAGATCGGCACGATCGCGTCGGTGCTGCAACTGCTCAAGCTGCCCGACGGCACCGTAAAGGTTCTGGTCGAGGGGCTGCATCGGGCCAAGATCGAAAACTATGTGCAGACCGAAACCTATTTCGAGGCACAGGCCGAGGCCCTGCCCGTCGAAGGGCACGATGCCGTTGAGGCCGAGGCGCTTGCGCGGTCGGCCGTCACCGAGTTCGAGAACTACGTCAAACTCAACAAGAAGATTTCGTCGGAGGTCGTCGCAGCGGTCACCCAGATCGAAGAGCATTCCAAGCTCGCCGATACGATTGCCAGCCATCTGGCGGTCAAGATCCAGGACAAGCAGGACATTCTGGCGACCCCATCGGTTACCGAGCGCCTTGAACGCGTTCTTGGGCTTATGGAAGGCGAGATCGGCGTTCTGCAGGTCGAGCGGCGTATCCGGAGCCGGGTCAAGCGCCAGATGGAAAAGACCCAGCGCGAGTACTATCTCAACGAGCAGATGAAGGCGATCCAGCGCGAACTGGGTGATGGCGAAGATGGCACCAATGAGCTCCAGGAGCTCGAGGACCGGCTCGCCAAGACCAAGCTTTCCAAGGAAGCGCGGCAGAAGGCCGACGCGGAAATGAAAAAGCTCAAGCAGATGAGCCCGATGTCGGCGGAAGCCACGGTCGTTCGCAATTATCTCGACTGGATGCTGAACCTGCCCTGGGGCAAGAAGTCCAAGGTCAAGCGCGACCTCAAATATGCCGAGGACGTGCTCGAGGGTGATCACTACGGTCTCGACAAGGTCAAGGAACGCATCATCGAGTATCTTGCGGTCCAGAGCCGGACCGGCAAGCTCAAGGGCCCGATCCTGTGCCTTGTTGGACCTCCGGGTGTCGGCAAGACCTCGCTGGCCCGCTCGATTGCCAAGGCGACTGGGCGTGAATATGTGCGCATGAGCCTTGGCGGTGTGCGGGACGAAGCGGAAATTCGCGGTCACCGGCGGACTTATATCGGGTCCATGCCCGGCAAGATCGTGCAGTCGCTCAAGAAAGCCGGGAAAGCCAATCCGCTGTTCCTGCTCGACGAGATCGACAAGATGGGCCAGGATTTCCGGGGCGATCCCTCTTCGGCATTGCTCGAAGTGCTCGATCCGGAACAGAACTCGACGTTCAACGACCATTACCTCGAGGTCGATTTCGACCTCTCGGACGTGATGTTCGTGACGACGGCCAATACGCTCAACATTCCAGGGCCGCTGCTCGACCGTATGGAGATCATCCGGTTGTCCGGGTACACGGACGAGGAAAAGTGGGAAATTTCCCGTCGTCACCTGATGCCCGAAACCCTCAAGGAACATGGGCTGAAGGCCGAAGAGTTCGAGCTGACCGATGAGTCTCTCCAGCTTCTGACGCGGCGCTACACCCGCGAAGCGGGCGTGCGTAATCTCAAGCGCGAGATTGCCAATCTGATGCGCAAGTCGGTCAAGGATATTCTGCTCACGGGCAAGAAGAAGATTGTCGTTACTCCCGAGCTGGTCGAGGAATATCTCGGCGCGCCGCGCTTCCGTTACGGTGAAATCGATGCCGAGCCGCAGGTCGGCGTGGTGACCGGTCTGGCCTGGACTTCGGTCGGTGGCGAGCTGTTGACCATCGAAGGCATCATGAGCCCGGGCAAGGGCAAGATGACCGTGACGGGCAATCTCAAGGACGTCATGAAGGAGTCGATCTCGGCGGCCGCGACCTATGTGCGGGCCCGGGCGCTCGAATACGGCATCAAGCCGCCGCTGTTCGACAAACGCGATATCCACGTGCACGTGCCCGAAGGCGCAACGCCCAAGGATGGACCGTCTGCGGGTATCGGCATGGCCACGGCCATCGTGTCGGTGATGACGGGCATTCCCGTGCGCCACGATGTTGCCATGACAGGCGAGATCACGCTGCGCGGCCGGGTGCTGCCGATCGGTGGGCTCAAGGAGAAGCTGCTGGCGGCTCTGCGGGGCGGTATTACCAAGGTGCTGATCCCCGAGGAGAACGTGCGCGACCTCAAGGACATTCCTGACAACGTCAAGGAAGGCCTGGAGATCGTGCCGGTTAGCCGGATGGGCGAAGTGCTCGAACATGCGCTGGTCGAGATGCCCCAGGCTATCGAGTGGACCTTCGAGGATGACACCAAGCCGGTACCGGCTGTCGAAGGCGACGACACAGGAGCTGCTCTGCCGCACTAAGCAGAGCGCCAATCGAACCGTTGAAGCGGCGCCTCGGAAGGGGCGCCGTTTTTTGTGGAACCATGAAAGCGAGCCGATCTGGAAGTGGGTCGCTGATTCGGCCCGAAAGGCCCGTAATCCGGCGCGGGAGCCGATTTTTGTGCATGATGGGTTAACAATTGCGCGAGGCACTAGCCACATTGCTGACAAGGTCCAGCATTTTCCCCCGTTTTGCGGCCGAAAACGCCGAGAATCTGGCAGTTTTCCTTGCTTTTGGCCCGGAATCGTAAAAGGGTGAAGCCGCTTCCGCTCGTCCCGTTAGGATGGGCACATCATTGTGAGGAAACGCTATGAACAAGAACGATCTGAGCGCGGCTGTCGCCGAAAAGGCTGATCTCACCAAGGCCCAGGCGGCAGCAGCGGTTGATGCTGTTTTCGAAGCCATCACCGCCGCTCTGAAGGGTGGAGACGAAGTTCGCCTCGTCGGTTTCGGCACTTTCGCTGCAACCCAGCGCAAGGCCACCAAAGGCCGCAACCCGGCCACCGGCGCGGAAATCGACATTCCGGCTTCGACCCAGCCCAAGTTCAAGGCCGGCAAGGGCCTCAAGGACGCGCTGAACTAAGCCATTTCGGCTTCAGTATGGTTTGGCCCCGGACATCTGTCCGGGGTCTTTCCGTTTCCGGCCCCCATGGCTTTCCCGCTATTGACGGGAAGGGGGTTTGCGCCTAATCAGGCGCGGCATTTGCGCAACCGGGGCAACCAAGACCCGGTTGGTTCCGTTGACAAGCGGGCAAGGGCGATTAGCTCAGTTGGTAGAGCGCCTCGTTTACACCGAGGATGTCGGCAGTTCGAGCCTGTCATCGCCCACCATTTTCCTTTTCAGTGCAAAGTTTGGTTAGGTGTACCAGGGGCCGCGCCTTGCGCCTCCGGGCTCGAGCCGTCAAGTTGAGACGGAGGATCCGAGGGACAGTGTGAGGTTATGGGGTTCTGGCGCCGCGTTATCGCGTTCCTGTTTACTCCTGGCACATCTTCAGCCAGGGCTGAGTTCAGAACAGTTCGGCCAGCCCGGATCGAACCGGTTGTCGGCTGGCCATCGGGCATTATCAGCGGGCGCTGTTGGGTGATCGATGGCGATACCATCGTTATCAACAAGACCCGCATCCGGCTGGCGGGAATAGATGCGCCCGAGCTTGAGCATCCCTGGGGGCAAAAGTCGAAATGGGCGCTTGTGGAGTTGTACAAGGGGCAGTCAATTACCGCCCGGATCACTCCAGAGCTTTCTTACGATCGCCTGGTGGCGCAGTGTTTTTTGCCAGATGGACGTGATCTGGCCGCCGAGCTTGTCCGGTGCGGTCTGGCGCTTGACTGGAGGAAATTTTCCGGTGGCAAGTATCGTCATCTCGAGCCCCACGACGCGCGAAAGAAACTGTGGCTGGCTGACGCCAGACAAAAGGGGCGGCAGGTTTTTTCGCAATATGGGGCCCGCGATACATTGCCACCCAAGCCTGGCACCTGAGCCCGGAAAGGGTAAGGTGGCGGCAATCAGTCAAAACCAGGTTTGCTGCCGCGCAGGCTCTTGATGGCGCCACGGCGGGTCTTGGCGTCCAGGCGACGGCGCTTGGAGGCCAGGGTGGGCTTTGTGGCGCGGCGTTTGCGCGGGACGTAGGTCGCGGCGCGGATCATCTCGGCAAGGCGGTTGAGGGCGTCCTCGCGATTGAGCGGCTGGGTGCGGTGCCGGTCGGCGGTGAGGATGATAACGCCGTCTTTGGTTGCCCTGGAGCCGGCCTGCCCGATGAGGCGGCTGCGCACACCATCAGGGAGCGATGGGGAGGAGGCGGCGTCGAAGCGCAATTGAACGGCTGTCGCGACCTTGTTGACGTTCTGGCCGCCGGGACCGGAACTGCGCACGAAGTTCAACTCGATCTCCGAGAGTGGAATTGACAGGGTCGAGGTGATTTCGATCCGTTCGGGCATGAAATTTCCTTCCAGAACCCACTCCAGCCCGATTGAATCGGGCGGGGGCTCTAAGTCTTTGTTTTGGCGTGCGATCACGCTGGAAAGATCTGCGCTCTCCGCTTTGCGCCCGCCGGGTCGCGATTGCGCTCCAGCCGATTTCCACATTGGATTTTATCAGGAGACGGCCACTTGTGACAGGTGCGGGCCGGATGAAAAGCCGATA
Organism: uncultured Pelagibacterium sp.; assembly: GCF_963972885.1. Taxonomy (NCBI): domain Bacteria; kingdom Pseudomonadati; phylum Pseudomonadota; class Alphaproteobacteria; order Hyphomicrobiales; family Devosiaceae; genus Pelagibacterium; species uncultured Pelagibacterium sp. Next base: position 34,608 of record NZ_CAXAXY010000022.1, read on the forward strand.
GAAAAATCAAGGTTTTGCGGGGAATTCAGCTGCGTTGGCGATGGGGTTTTGGGGTGGTTTGGGCGCGGATCAAAAATTCTTCACAAAAGGGGGTGGCAAGTCGCTTGACTTGGTTCGGGGACCCCGTTAAACGAAGCCCACCTTGCCGGGGCCGAAGCGCTTCGGGGTCACAAGGGGGTGTAGCTCAGTTGGTTAGAGCGCCGGCCTGTCACGCCGGAGGTCGCGGGTTC
>NZ_CAXAXY010000023.1:0-34513 GCF_963972885.1 uncultured Pelagibacterium sp.
CCTCCTTGCCTCAAATTTAGGGAAGAAGGCGTCCAGAAATCTAGGGGCTATTCAGGATAAGATTTTTGGTGGGCGGCGGTGAAGGAGATCGCGGGGGGCGGGTCTTGCTAACCGACAGATGTCATCTAGACGATGCTCGGGCCCACACTATCGTAACTGAGCCGGCAGCCTTCGTTTTCCGCACGAAGCCTTGCATATGCTCGCATTCTCTTCTCCCGAAACGTGAAATTTGCGCGTCTCGGTTTCTCCAGCAGTCGGCCGTAGGCCGGTTTGCAAAGGTCATTGAGTTTGGTGGAGAAGTTGTTTTTCGAAACCTTAGTCCACTGAACAAGCGGATTATCGAGCTTATATTCTTCTGAAGTTAGCTGGCGAATTATTTCTTCGTAATTCTGCCATGCTAGTTCAATGTTTATTTCTAAGTGCTTATCAGCGGCTACCGCCCACAGAACGGGTTCACTGCGTGTCGTATTCTTTTTTACTGAGTCATCATATTCCCGTTTCAGCGGCCGGTCAGCGGAACTCACGGCAGATCGAACTCCCATCTTGAAAGCATCTGAAGTCACATGTTGCAGACCCGCCTCATGTGCCTGCACAAGTACATGCTCACACACGAGATGGACGAACGAAGGGAATCCATCGCTTAATAATGCGATCCGAGTTTTGATATTGAAATCCATCTCAAATCCGAGCGCTGCCGTCGCGTCATCTATGATGTCGAATCTCGGTTGCCAGCCTAATTGACCCACCTCCTCGGTATGCATCTGTCGAGTGAGGCTCTCATGCGCGATAAAAAGTCGTTCTATGGAATCGGCCACGCCACAAATAACAAATTTGACGCTTATTCGGGTATCGCTAAGTTGCTTCAAAAGCGCCGCGAATTTTTGATGCTCTTCAGTCGATGCTAGGACGTCGAACTCGTCTAACAGGACCACGTATTCTCGACCGTTTGTGTCTGCCAGAAACTTCAAGGTCGCAACTGCATCGCTAACCGTTTCTACCCGATAGTTGTTGTCTAGGTATTTGGGAGAAACTGTCGCCGAGCCACCCATGCCAAATACGCCAAGACTGGCAGTGTATGAATTGCCTGATTTTATCTCGATAGGGTTTATCTGCGCGGCCTGACGAACTACGTCAGTCATAACGCTGGCGAAAGTGGAATCCCTCTCGCACGAAGCGAGTATTGAAACGTGGCCTGCGTCTTCCTGAAGTCCAAACACCGCTGTTTGTGCAAGCGACGTTTTCCCTACTCCACGAAAGCCATATATGAAGGCGTGTCGCCCGGGTGAGCGAAGAGCTCTGGTCAACCTTGAGAGATCCTCCCCCCGTCCCTTTAAGTGACGAGGGGAGCTTATCGGCTGAGATGCAGTTAGAAACGTATGAAGGACTTTGTAGAAAGCGTCTTCTTCTCCTGGCATTCAGCGTTTCCTTTATTATCTCACCAACCGCCCTCAACTACACCCAGTCGTCGACCCACACGTGTCGCACTTCAAACACGTCCCGTTCCGCACCAGCGTGAAGTTCTGGCACTCGGAACATGCTTCCCCCACATAGCCCTTCATCTGGGCCTCCAGCCGCAGGGTTGTGGTGTCCTTGGCCTGGGCTTCGTCGACCAGTTTGGTGGCGGCGGCTTCGGCTTCTGCTTCCGGGTCGGTCTTGAGCGCCGTGCCTTGCTTGAGAGCCGTGACCGTCTGGGACTGCATGGCCTGGACGGGGTTGGCCAGTTTGAGGTCGGACGAGGCGACCAGCATCAGGGTTTTGTCCTTGACGCGGCCGCGGGTCATGCCGCGGGAGACGAAATTGTCGGCCGGGACCGGGGCGGGGGCCGAGCGGTCTTTGACCTGATTGTCTTCCGATACGCCCTGGCCGATCGAAGTGGCGCCGGCGTCGGGGGTGACGTGGGCCAGATCGGTGCGGTCGAGGTAGGAAATGGCCAGCTCGCGGAACACGTAATCGAGGATCGATGTGGCGTTCTTGATGTGGTCATTGCCCATGACGAGACCGGCGGGCTCGAAGCGGGTGAAGGTGAAGGCCTCGACGAATTCATCGAGCGGCACGCCATACTGCAGGCCGATCGAAATCGCGATGGCGAAATTGTTCATCATGGCGCGGAAGGCGGCGCCTTCCTTGTGCATGTCGATGAAGATTTCGCCCAGGCGTCCGTCACCATATTCGCCGGTGTGGACATAGACCTTGTGGCCGCCAACAATCGCCTTCTGGGTGTAACCCTTGCGGCGGTCGGGCATGCGTTCACGCTCACGATAACGCTCGCGTTCGACGATGCGCTCGACGATCTTTTCGGCAACGGCCGGGATGCGCTCGGAAAGCGCGGCGGCGGCGATTTCGGCCACATCGTCCTCGTCTTCGTCCTCATCGGCAAGCAGCGAGGAGTTGAGCGGCTGGGAGAGCTTGGAGCCATCGCGATAGAGCGCGTTGGCCTTGAGGGCCAGCTTCCAGGACAGCATGTAGGCCTGCTTGGAATCCTCGACGGTCGCATCGTTGGCCATGTTGATGGTCTTGGAGATCGCGCCCGAAATGAAGGGCTGAGCTGCGGCCATCATGCGGATGTGGGATTCGACCGAGAGATACCGCTTGCCGATCTTGCCGCAGGGGGTGGCGCAATCGAAAACGGGCAGGTGCTCGTCCTTGAGGAACGGCGCGCCTTCGAGCGTCATGGCACCGCACACATGGATGTTGGCGGCCTCGATGTCCTTTTTGGCAAAGCCAAGGAAGGGCAGGAGCTCGAAGGTCGGATCGGTCAATTGCGCGTCGGTGACGCCCAAAGATTTCAGGAAATCAGCGCCCAGCGACCATTGGTTGAAGACGAACTTTATGTCGAAGGCCGACTTCATGGCCGCGTTGAGCGCGGCGATCTTGTCCTCGGGGAAGCCCTTGGCGGCCAGGGTGACCGGGTTGATGCCCGGGGCCTGGTTCATGTTGCCATGGCCCACGGCATAGGCTTCGATCTCGGCGATCTGGTCTTCCGAATAGCCCAGCGAGCGCAGGGCGGCGGGGACGGCGCGGTTGATGATCTTGAAATAACCGCCACCGGCGAGCTTCTTGAACTTGACCAGCGCGAAATCGGGTTCGATGCCGGTGGTGTCACAATCCATGACCAGTCCGATGGTGCCGGTCGGGGCGATGACGGAAACCTGGGCATTGCGGTAGCCGTGCTTTTCACCCAGTTCGAGCGCCAGATCCCAGGCGGCGGTCGCGCGGTCGATCAGATTGCGATCGGGGCACGAGGCGTGGTCGAGCGGGACGGGCGTGATCGAGAGGTTCTCGTAGCCATCGGCCTTGCCATGAGCGGCATTGCGGTGATTGCGGATGACGCGCAGCATGTGCTTTGCGTTGCGCTTGTAGTCCTTGAACGCACCGAGCTCGGAGGCGATTTCGGCGGACGTTGCGTAGGAAACACCGGTCATGATGGCGGTCAAAGCACCGGCGATGGCGCGGCCTTCGTCGCTGTCATAGGGAATGCCCGAGGTCATCAGCAGGCCGCCGATGTTGGCGTAGCCCAGACCGAGGGTGCGGTAGAGATAGGAGCGCTCTGCAATGGCCTTGGAGGGGAACTGGGCCATCATCACCGAGACTTCGAGGACGAGGGTCCACAGGCGCACGGTGTGCTCGTAATCGCCGGTTGCGAACACACCATCCTTGCCGCGATAGGGCAGCAGGTTGATCGATGCCAGATTACAGGCGGTGTCGTCGAGGAACATGTATTCAGAGCACGGGTTCGACGCGTTGATCGGACCGGCTTCGGGGGAGGTGTGCCACTCGTTGATAGTGGTGTGGTACTGGATGCCGGGATCGGCGGACGCCCAGGCGGCATAGCCGACCTGTTCCCACAGATCGCGGGCCTTCAATGTCTTTGTGACCTTGCCGGACTGACGCGCGGTGAGGTTCCAGTCGCCATCGTCTTCGACGGCGCGCAGGAAATCATCGGTGACGCGGACCGAGTTGTTCGAGTTCTGGCCCGAAACGGTCAGATAGGCTTCGGAATCCCAATCGGTGTCGTAGATGGGAAATTCGATGTCGGTGTAGCCCTGCTTGGCGAACTGGATGACGCGGAAGATGTAGTTTTCCGGGACCAGGGCCTTCTTGGCGGCCTTGACCTCGCGCTTGAGAGCCGGGTTCTTGTTGGGATCGAAGCAATCATCGGCGTGGCCGTCGCAGTTCACAGCGGCCTTCATGATGAGCTTGAGGTGTTTGGAGACGGTCTTGGAGCCGGTGACCAGGGCGGCGACCTTCTGCTCTTCCTTGACCTTCCAGTTGATGTATTCCTCGATATCGGGGTGATCGATGTCGATCACCACCATCTTGGCGGCGCGGCGCGTGGTGCCGCCCGACTTGATGGCGCCGGCAGCGCGGTCGCCGATCTTGAGAAAGCTCATCAGGCCCGACGACTTGCCGCCGCCCGAGAGCTTTTCGCCCGAGCCGCGCAGGGCCGAGAAATTGGTGCCGGTGCCCGAGCCGTATTTGAACAGACGCGCTTCGCGGACCCAGAGGTCCATGATGCCGTTCTCGTTGACCAGATCATCGTCGACCGACTGGATGAAGCAGGCGTGGGGCTGGGGATGCTCGTAGGCCGATTTGGACTGGACGAGCTTGCCGGTGAAGGGGTCGACATAGAAATGGCCCTGGCCGGGGCCGTCGATGCCATAGGCCCAGTGCAGGCCGGTGTTGAACCATTGCGGGGAATTGGGGGCAACGCGCTGGGTGGCGAGCATGTAGCACAGCTCGTCATAGAAGGTGCGGGCGTCGTCTTCGGAGGTGAAATAGCCACCCTTCCAGCCCCAATAAGTCCAGGTGCCGGCGAGCCGGTCAAAGACCTGACGCGAATCCATTTCCGAGCCGTAGCGCTCGTCTTCGGGCAGCTTGGCGAGCGCCTTTTCGTCGGGGACCGAACGCCACAGCCAGGAGGGGACGTCGTTTTCCTCGACCTTCTTGAGGACCTTGGCCACACCGGCCTTGCGGAAATATTTCTGCGCGATGATGTCGGCGGCGACCTGGCTCCAGAGCGCGGGGACGGCGATGTCCTCGAGCTTGAAGACCACAGACCCGTCCGGGTTGCGGATTTCGCTCGTGGCCGAGCGGAATTCGATGCCGGCATAGGCCGATTGCCCAGCCGTAGTGAAGCGCCGTTCTATCTGCATTCGTCTTGTATCCCCAAACTAGGTGCCGCTCTGCTGGCTGATCGCCCCTGCAAGCGTCTTGTCGTTGCCGACAATGTCGATTTGATCGGGTCATGAATCGGCCCGTTGATGTGACTGTTTTCGATTCTTTGGCAAACCGTCAATCACACGAAATCGACTATCCCTTGTGCCTATGGAATGTGCATTCGCTAAATATAGTGGTTTTTAGTGTGGATAGCGAGGAAAACGTGCAAAAAGCTGCACTGGTTACATTGGGGTGTCACAAAGCAAGCGTGAGCATAGGTTAATGAAGCGTTGTCTCGGAAAGCGCGGTTAAGTGATGGAAAAACCTCACTCTCTGGCCGCGCCGGGGGACCGCTTTAGACTCATAAACGCCTGTCAAGCGGCTTTTTTGGACCTCGATCGCGGTTTTTTGTTGGCTGGGGACATGCACACCATGTTGTGTGAACAACGGGACCGAAATCGACTATAGCACTCTCTAGGCTGGCCCGGTCATGTGTGCTAAGCCCAAGCCAACTCATCGTGACGCGTGAAGGTACCGGACGTGGCAAACAGCGGCTTTAAACAGTTCGTCTTCGAAATTTTCGGCTGGTGGAACAAGCAGACCCTCTCCACCCGCATTTTCACCGCCCTGCGCGGGGTGAAGGTGGGCGAGGACGCGTTCGGGAACGTCTATTACGAAGGCAAGAAGGATGGCCGGCGCTGGGTTGTCTATAATGGCTATGCGGAAGCGTCGGCGATTCCGGCGGGCTGGCATGGCTGGATGCACCGGCGCACCGATGTGCCGCCGTCCAAATCGGACTACAAGCCGCACGAGTGGGAAAAGGCCCATATCCCCAACATGACCGGCACGGCGCTGGCCTATCGCCCGGACGGGTCGATCCTTACGCCGCAATCGCGTCCGCGGGTGACGGGCGACTACGACGCCTGGTCGCCGGAATAGGGCGGTTATGGCTGCGTGAACCCTCGGGGATTTAGAAAAGCCGCAAGCCGCCTGGCGCTTGCCATGGTCATTGCCATGGGGGCGGGGAGCGCCCATGGCCAGGCCATCTCCAATCCTGTGGCGGTGTTTACCGGGCTCGACAAGATCACCGGGCGGATCACGATTTTCGATGTCTATATCGACGAGACGGTGCAGTTCGGCTCGCTGCAGCTGACGCCGCGAGTCTGTTATTCCCGGCCAACAACCGAAGCCCAGAGCGTTACCGCCTTCGTGCAGGTGGACGAGGTTTCGTTGCAGGCGACAATGGAGCGGGTGTTTTCGGGCTGGATGTTTGCCGACTCGCCGGCGCTCAATGCGATCGACAACGCCGTTTACGATGTCTGGCTGATCGATTGCCGCCAGACATCGGACGTGCCGCCACCCGACCAGCGCTAGGTTGCATGGACAGTTCGGTGATGGTGGCCTGCAAATGGCAGTTTTCTGCGCTTCCGGTGCTCACGTACCCAAATGTACGCTCCGCTCCGGTTCTCGAAAACTGCCATTTTCGGCTCACCCTGACCGAACTCTCCACACAACCTACCCCGTCTTTTCCCACGCGTAGAAGTCGCCGTCGATATTGAGGGCGCCCGAGAGGCGGATTTCGTAGATGGCGCGGGGGATCTCGATGCCGCCCAGAGACGCCAGATGGTCGGTGATGAACTGGGTATCGAGAAGCGCATAGCCGCCCGCATTGAGCCGGTCGACGAGGTGGGCGAGGGCGATCTTGGACGCATCGGTGCGCCGGTGGAACATGGATTCGCCAAAGAAAGCGCCGCCGATGGCCAGGCCATAAAGGCCGCCAACCAGGGCTTCGCCATCATAGACCTCGACGGTGTGGCAATAGCCCATGGCAAACAACTCGCCATAGAGTGAGCGAATGGTGGGGTTGATCCAGGTTGATTGCCGGTCACTGCCTGCCGTGGCGCAGCCTTCGATGACACCGGCAAAGTCGCGATCGACAACGACGGAAAAGCCGCTTTTTCGCATGGACTTGCGCAGGCTTTTTGACGCCCTGAATCCATCGAGCGGCAACACGCCGCGCATCTGGGGGCTGACCCAGAAAATGTCCGGATCGTCGGCGCTTTCCGACATCGGGAATATGCCGGCGCGATAGGCGCGCAGGATCAACTCGGGCGTGAGTTCGATATCGAAGGGGTCGTTCCGGGTCATCGCAAAACTGAAAAAGCGGTCGTGTGCAGGGCGTACCACGATCTGCACACGGTTTGTTTCGGTCGCGCTTTCGAACCGCAAAGGTGCGGGCCTCTTTTTGCTGAAAGCACTCCGGCGGCCCGCCTTTCGTTATTCCTTGTTGGCTTCGAGAAACTTCTCGAGCCAGTGGATGTCGTAATTTCCCGCCTGAATGTCGGGCTCCTTGATGAGCCGGCGGAACAGGGGCAGGGTCGTCTTGACGCCGTCGACGATAAATTCGTCCAGCGCACGATTGAGGCGCTGCAGGCATTCGGGGCGCGTCCGGCCGTGGACGATCAGCTTGCCGATCAGGCTGTCGTAATAGGGCGGGATGTTGTAGCCCTGATAAACGGCGGCATCGACGCGCACCCCCACGCCACCTGCGGGGTGATAATAGGTGATGCGACCCGGCGACGGTGCAAAGGTCTGGGGGTCTTCGGCGTTGATGCGCACTTCGATGGCATGGCCATGGAACGCCACGTCTTCCTGCTTGAGCGAAAGCGGCTCGCCGGCGGCAACGCGGATCTGCTCATAGACGATGTCGAAATTGGTGATGCGCTCGGTGACCGGGTGCTCGACCTGCAGGCGGGTGTTCATTTCGATGAAATAGAACTCGCCGTTTTCGTAGAGGAACTCGATGGTGCCGGCGCCTGAATATTTGAGCTTGCGCATGGCGGCGGCGCAAATTTCACCGATCTCGGTCTGCTCTGCCATAGGAACGGTCGGCGCCGAAGCCTCTTCCCAGACTTTCTGGTGGCGGCGCTGGAGCGAGCAATCGCGGGTGCCAAGATGGACGGCATTGCCCCGGCCGTCGCCGATGACCTGAACCTCGATGTGGCGGGGCTTTTCGAGGTATTTTTCCAGGTAGACGGAATCGTCACCGAAATTGGCCTTGGCCTCGCGGCGTGCCGTCGAGAAGGCGATGGCGAGGTCGGCCTGGGTCTTGGCGACCTTCATGCCCTTGCCGCCGCCGCCCGATGCGGCCTTAATGAGAACCGGATAGCCGATTTCGGCGGCAGACTTCTGCGCTTCGGCCTCGGTGGTCACGGCGCCAGCCGAGCCGGGAACGCAAGGGATGCCCAGTTCAAGCGCGGTTTTTTTGGCTTCGATCTTGTCGCCCATGATCTCGATATGGTGGGCGGACGGGCCGATAAAGGCGATCTTGTGCTCTTCGAGGATGCGGGCGAAACGAGCGTTTTCCGACAGAAAGCCATAGCCGGGATGGACGGCTTCGGCGCCGGTGATTTCGCAGGCGGCCAGGATGGAGGGGATGTTGAGATAGCTGTCGCGGGCGGAGTTGGGACCAACGCACACGCTTTCGTCGGCAAGGCGCACATGCATGGCATTGGCGTCGGCCTGGGAATGGATGGCAACCGTCTGGATGCCGAGTTCCTTGCAGGCGCGCAGGATGCGCAGGGCGATTTCGCCGCGGTTGGCTATGAGGACCTTGGAAAACATGGGCCTGCCTTACTCGATGACGACGAGGGGTTCACCGTATTCGACCGGCGAGGCGTCATCGACCAGAATGCGGGTGATGGTGCCCGATTTGTGCGCCGGAATCTGGTTCATGGTCTTCATGGCTTCGATGATGAGGACCGTCTGGCCCTCGGACACCTTGGTGCCCACTTCAACGAAGGCCCTGGCGCCCGGTTCTGGCGCCAGATAGGCAGTGCCGACCATGGGCGATGTCAGGGTGTTGGGGCTGGCAGCGAGGTCTTCGGGCGATGCGGCGGCGGGCGTTGCAGCAGCCGAGGCTGCGGGCGCGGCCGGCGCTGCCGGGGCGGCTGGAGCCTGCTGGGAGTAGCCTGGGGCCGCGACCTGAACGACTTCCTTGGCAAAGGTGCGCGTTACGCGGATGCGGAAGTCATCCTGCTCAAGTTCGATTTCCGCCAGATTGGCATCATTGACCAGTTCGGCGATGGTGCGGATGAGGTCCTGATCGACCTGCGAGATCTTTGCCATTGTTATCGTGTCTCCACCGACCCGTTTGGGGTCTTTTTCAATTCAGGATTTCGGCGACGGCCTCGAGGGCCAGCGTATAGCCTCTTGGGCCCAGACCGCAAATTACGCCCTTTGCCACTGCAGATACGTAGGAATGATGGCGAAAGGGTTCACGCTGATGAATGTTTGACAGGTGCACCTCGAGGATAGGCTGGTCCAGCGTGCGCAGGGCATCGTGGATGGCCACCGAGGTGTGGGAATAGGCGGCGGGATTGATGACGATCGCATCGGCCGTCTTGCGGGCCGACTGTATCCAGTCCACCAGTTCGCCTTCATGGTTGGACTGGCGGAAATCGCAGGCCATGCCGAGCTTTTCGCAGGTATCCCGGCACAGCGCCTCGATATCGGCCAGCGTATCGCCGCCATAGATCGATTTTTCCCGCGTGCCCAAGAGATTGAGGTTCGGTCCGTTGAGGATCAGTACGCGTTTTGCCATATGCCTTATCGTGTCGCGTCCGAAGCGCCAAAATGATGGCAAACGCGCCTTTTTAGAGCTTTTTGGGCCAGCATGGCTGGCAATTCAAGCTGGCGTTATACGAAATGCACCGAAAAGGCAAAGGGAACGTCCTTAAGCGGGCTCTGCCTGGATGCGGGCCAGCAGGGCTTCGGCCTCAGGCGGCATTTCCCGGGCGATGCGGCGGTAGATGCGGCCATCGGGGGTGCGGCGCAACAGATCGAGGTCGCAGAGTTCGCGGCGGAGCAGGACGTAGTCCTCGTAATCGTGCCAGGTGCGCAGCATGGCATTGATTTCAAGCTCGGAAAGCTGGCCATCGTCGGGCATTTGCGACCAGATGACCCAGAGCGCAAGTTCCTGATCCGCGCGGCGGGAGGGCCAGCGCAGGAGGCGACCGGTTGCATCGAAACAGCGCGCGGTGCGGGTGATGCGTTTTTCAAGAGCGGGGTCGGGCTGATGCTCGGCCGGCATTGTCAGCCGTCCTGAGCGCTGTCGGTGCAAACGGTCGAGCCACACTCCCGCATGGCTTCGATGCGGCGGACCAGATCGGCTTTGGGCAGGGCGCCGGGGATCACTTCGTCGCCGATGATGAAGGTGGGCGTGCCTGAAATGCCGAGGGCCTGGGCGATGGTATAGGTGCGCTGGAGGGCGTCGGAGATATCGGGGGCGGTCATTTCGAGCTCCAGCGACACGCGGCTCAGCCCCAGCGATTCGGCAGCGGCAAGGGCGGCCTGGGTGTCGACCTGACCGCGCGCGGAAAACAGCGCTGTGTGGAAATCCTGATAATCGACATCGGCGCGGCCAACCAGAATGGCGATGCGGGCGGCATCGACCGAGCTTTGCGAGAGGATGGGGAATTCCTTGAGGATGACGCGCAGATTGGGGTCTTCCTCGACCAGAGCCATCACATCGGCGACGACCTGGCGGCAATAGCCGCAATTGTAATCGAACATTTCGACAAGGGTGACATCGCCATCGGGATTGCCGAGCACGATGTTGGCGGGGTCGTTGTAGATTTCGTCTTCCAGGGCCGCAAGCGCGATGCGGGCGCGCTCACTCTCTTCGGCGCGAACCTGGGTTTCCAGTTCGATCGACATGCGCTCGAGCAGGCGTGGATTGGCGAGGAGGTAGTCCTCGATGACCGGGCCGATGGTGGCGGTGTCGATCGTCTCGGCGGGTGGTGTCGCCGGCGATTGGACTGGCTGGTCCGCCGCGGCCTGGGCGAGAAGGGATTCGACCTCGGTCTGGCTCAAGCCGGGCTCGGGACGGGTTGCGATGGAGTAAGCGAGACCCGCGCCGAGCAGAGCCACGGCAGCAGCAAGGCCGAGATTGATCGCTTTTTGCATCAGAAACTCCCTATCGCGTCATGGCGGGTTTACCGTAAGCAGGGTTCGGGGGCTAGACGCAATGAACCGCGGAAGCGAACAAATGCTCGTGTTGGATCGAAATGCTAATAATTGAGCGAAAGTTAGCATTATTTGCTAATTTATCGCGTTATGTGATAATGATATGCTGGTATAGTATGGATTGACGCAAGCGTGGCGGTTCGGGTGCGGGCTGCCGAAAAGAACAAGCGGACATTGAAATGATGAATGCCAATTCGATTCGCCCATTTTACGCCCTTGAACTGATGGCGCGCGGGCAGGCGCTGGAAGCGCAGGGGCGGACAGTGTGCCACCTCGAAATCGGGGAGCCGGGCGGCAAACCGGCCGATCGCGTGCTTGATGCGGTTCGCGACTGTCTGGACCGCCCCATGGGCTACACGGCGGCCAAGGGCATGCCGGCGCTGCGCGAGAGGCTGAGCCGGTATTATGCCGAGCAGCATGGTGTCGAGGTTTCGCCCGAGCGGATCGTGGTGACCACAGGTTCATCGAGCGGGTTCATCCTGACCTTTCTGGCAGGATTTGCGCCGGGACAGCGCATAGCGGTGACGCGGCCGGGCTATCCGGCCTATCTCAATATCATCGCCTCTCTCAATCTGGGGAGCGTCGAGATCCCGGTTTCACCGGCCAATGGATGGCGGCTGACGGCGGCCGATATCGAAGCTGCCTATGAAAAATCGCCGTTCGAGGGGCTGCTTGTGGCGAGTCCGGCCAACCCGACCGGGGCAGTGCTGGAGCGAGACGAGCTGGCGGCCATCATCGCGTGTTGCGACCGGCTCGGCGTGCGGTTCATTTCCGACGAGATTTACCATGGGCTCAATTATGTGGGCGGGGACGCCAGCGCGCTCGAATTTTCCCATGACCATGTGATCGTCAACAGCTTTTCCAAATATTACTGCATGACGGGCTGGCGGATCGGCTGGCTGGTGCTGCCCGAAGACATGGTGCGCCGGGCCGAGATGATGGCGCAGAGCCTGTTCATTTCGGCCTCGAGCGTGTCCCAGTGCGCGGCACTGGCGGCGATGGAAGCGCGGGACGATTATGATGCCCGGCGCGACCAGTACGCCGGGAGCAGGCAGGTTCTGTCAGAGGGGCTCAAGGCGCTGGGGTTCGGGCTGGCCGAGCCGTCGGACGGAGCATTTTACGCCTATGTGGATGCGTCGGCCTTTACCAATGACACGATGGATTTCTGCCTGCGCATGCTCGATCAGGCTGGCGTCGCCGCGACGCCGGGGCAGGATTTCGACAGGACGGACGGGCACAAATATGTGCGGTTTTCCTATGCCGGAACGCCCGAAAGCATCGCCATGGCGCTCGAGCGAATGGGCAAATTTCTCCAGCCATAGCGGGATATAAAAAAGGGCGGCTTTGCCGCCCTTTTATAATTTGTGTGGGATCCGTTCAGCCCAGGCCGAGGCGGCGCTGCCACCAACCGGCCTTCTTGGGCTTTTCCTCTGTCGGCTCGCTGGTCGACGAAACGAGAATTTCATCGGGCGGCACGGCCTTGTTCTTGCGGCTGGCGGCGGGCTCTTCCGTTGCGGGTTCAGGCTCGGCAGCAGGCTCAGGGATGTTGTCCTGCTGGGGCGCTTGGGCGGGCTTTTCGTCGACCGGAGCCTCGGCCTCGACCTTCTTCTTGCGCGGAGCACGGGGCTTGCGGGCCGGCTTTTCGGGGGCTGGCGCAGGCTCGGCGGCGGGGGCTTCCTCGGCGCCCTCCACAGCTTCCTGGGCGACCGAATCCGGCTCGACGGCCTTGGCTTTCGTCGTCCTGCGGGTGCGGCGTTTCTTGGGCTTTTCCTCAGTGGCTTCGGCAACCTCAGGGACCGGTTCGGTCTGAGGTGCGGCGTCGGGCGCGGGAACGTCCTCGGCCTGAGCGGCTATCGCGGGCTCGCGCTCCTCGACAGCGTTCATGGCGTCGGCATCACCGAGCGATTCCGTATCCTGATCGGTGCCAACGCCTTCATTGGGGCGCTTGTTGCGGCGCCCGCCACGACGGCCACGACGACGGCGCTTGCGCGGCTGGTCGTCGTCGTCCTCATTGGTGGCATCGGCGCGCGGCTCGTCCTCGGTATCGCCGGATTCGGCGTCGGGAGTTGCGATGTCGGTGGCCTGGATCGCGCCGTTTTCCTTGCCGCCACGGCGACGGCGGCGGCGGCGCTTGTTGCGGTTGCCATTGCCTTCGCCGGATGTGTCGTCTTCGGCCTCGACCTCAGCTTCGGCCTCAACGACTTCTTCTTCCTGGTCTTCGGACTCCTCGTAGTCGTCCATGGAGGCCGCATCAGCGCGGATGTGCTGGACCGGAGCGGCCGCGACAGGCGCGCGCGCCTCACCGCGTTCGATGTTGAACTGGGAGCCGAGAAGACCGCTTTGGGCGGAAACGGTGATCGAAAGGCCGTATTTGGCTTCGAGCGCGGTCAGCGTTTCGCGCTTGGTATTGAGAATATAGAGCGCGACTTCGGCGGGCATGTTGACATTGATCGACTGGCCCGGCTTGCGCAGCACATGGTCTTCGATAGCGCGCATGATCATCAGCGCCAGCGAGGAAACCGAACGGACCAGACCGGTGCCCGCGCAGGTGGGGCAGGTGTGGGTCGAGGATTCGAGAACGCCGAAACGGATGCGCTGGCGGCTCATCTCCATCAGGCCGAAATGGCTGATGTGGCCGACCTGGATACGGGCGCGATCGTTCTTGAGGCAGTCCTTGAGCTTTTTTTCAACCGAGCGGTTGTTGCGCCGCTCTTCCATGTCGATGAAATCGATGACGATGAGGCCGGCCAGATCGCGCAGGCGCAACTGGCGGGAAATCTCTTCGGCCGCTTCCAGATTGGTCTGGAGGGCTGTGTCCTCGATATTGTGTTCCTTGGTGGCGCGACCCGAGTTGACGTCGATGGACACCAACGCTTCGGTCGGGTTGATGACGATATAGCCGCCCGAGGGCAGGGTCACCTGCGGATGGAACATGGAGTCGAGTTGCGACTCTACATTGAAACGCGAAAAGATCGGCGCATCATCTTTATAGACCTGCACATTCTTGGAATGGCTGGGCATGATCATGCGCATGAAATCCTTGGCCTCGCGATATCCGGCCTCGCCCGATACAAGGACTTCGGAGATGTCCTTGTTGTAAAGGTCGCGGATGGTGCGCTTGATCAGGCTGCCCTCCTCATAAACGAGGCATGGCGCCGAGGACTCGAGCGTCAGCGTGCGTACGTTTTCCCACAGGCGCATGAGGTATTCGAAATCGCGCTTGACCTCTGCCTTGGTCCGAGAGGCGCCGGCCGTGCGCAGGATGACGCCCATGCCCTGGGGGACTTCGAGATCGGTGGCGATTTCCTTGAGACGCTTGCGGTCTGCGGCGCTGGTGATCTTGCGCGAAATGCCGCCACCACGGGCCGTATTGGGCATCAGGACCGAATACCGGCCGGCCAGCGACAGATAAGTGGTCAGCGCGGCGCCCTTGTTGCCGCGCTCTTCCTTGACGACCTGGACCAGCAGAACCTGGCGGCGTTTGATGACTTCCTGAATCTTGTAGCGGCGCTGATTGCGGCGAGGACGCTCCTGAAGATCTTCAAGGGCATCGCCTTCGCCGATCTGCTCAACCTTCTTGGTTTCGCGCGGCGTGTCGAATTCGTCGCCGTTGTCCTCGGTAACGTCATCTTCGCCTTCGGCACTCTCGGCCTCATCATCGATGAGATCGGCCTCTTGCTCGTTGGCTTCTTCCTCGTCGCGCATGAGCGCTTCGCGGTCGGCGACGGGAATCTGGTAATAGTCGGGGTGAATTTCGGAAAAGGCGAGGAAGCCGTGGCGATTGCCGCCATAGTCAACGAAAGCAGCCTGCAAGGAAGGCTCGACCCGCGTCACCTTGGCGAGATAGATATTGCCCCTTAGCTGCCGCCGTTCGGCGGATTCAAAATCGAACTCCTCGAGTCTGTTACCAGTGGTAACGACGATCCGTGTTTCTTCCGGGTGGGTGGCATCCACCAGCATTCTTTTTGTGGCCATAAACTAAAACTCCGCGCGCTCGCGCGCCGGGCCCGGACCGTTCTTGTGACGGGCGGCCAGCGCCATGCGAGGCGTATGACAGTATTGTGAAAACGCCAGAGGCGTCGTTGGGAAGGGTAGGGGTCAAGGAATGGGGCAGCGGGCTGTGGCGCGCCGGAACATCGATCGTGCCGATTGCCAGAGTTAAACCCATTCGACCTCGTCCTTAGAGGCTCGGCCACACCGGCCTTGCCAGTCGGAACGCCTCAAAACCGGCGAATCCGATATTCGTGTCTCGGTGCAAGTCGCGCGTCACACGTCCGGTATGTCGGGGCCGGCAAATACACCGGCGGCGATAACGGGCCTGGGCGCAGACTCTATGGAGCACCGCATTACAGTCCTTACGAGTGTTCCCGGAAATTGGCAATAGCCAATGGCCCTGACGCTCGATTGATGGGATGTGGCGCTTGTGAACGTGAAGTACAAGCCGGGGCTTGCCTATTTCCGCCCAAGAATCGCATAAGGTGCGCGCGAACTGGAGTTTTCGATGATCGTCCCGGCTGTGCGTGCAAAGCTCATTTTTTTCCTACTGGCGTTTGCCGTTTTCAATGGCCCGGCCGGTCTGGCGCAGGACAATTCCGCGCCAGTGCCTGCCGCGGAAGCGGCTGAAACCGATGCCGGGCCAGCGGCTCCTGCGCTGCTCGACTCGCGCGTCACGGCAACGCAGGATCGCGCGCGGCTGGTGTTGGATCTGACGACGCCGACCGAATTTGCCGTTTATACGGCAGCCGATCCGATGCGCGTTGTTGTTGAGTTGCGCGGCCAGGCGGGGGAGAGCGGTCAGGACAATCAGCCGGCCGGAGATGGCCTTGTTAGTGCCTACAGCGTCGAGGCACCGGGTGACGAGCGGGTGCGGGTAACGCTTTCGCTTGCCGGGCCGGCACAGGTGCAGCAGTCTTATATTCTCGACGCTTTCGAAGACCAGCCGGCGCGGCTGGTGATTGATCTGGTTCCCGATACGGCCGAAAATTTCGCGGCCAATATCAGAGGTGCCGAACCGGAGGTCGAGCAGGCCGAGCAGCAAACGCCACCCGCCGAACTCGACGGCGCGCAAACCGCGCCGGGTGAAACCGCGACGGCAGTCGACAGCGTGCGGCCTCTCGTCATCATCGATCCCGGCCATGGCGGCGTCGATGGCGGCGCACGAGCGACCAACGGGCTCGAGGAAAAGACAATCGTTCTGGCCTTTGCGCTCAAGCTGCAAAATCTGCTGGTTGAAACCGGGCGGTTCGATGTGGCGCTGACGCGGGACACAGATACGTTTCTGACGCTTTCAGAACGCGTTGCGCTGGCGCGGCAGAATCAGGCGGATCTGTTTATTTCGCTGCATGCGGACTCCTTCGATCAGCAGGATGTGCGCGGTGCGTCGATCTATACGCGCGGGGATCTGGCGACAACCGATCTGGACCGCGTGCTGGCCGATAATGAAAACCGGGTCGATCTGATAGCGGGATTTTCGCCACCCGAGGACGAGGGTGCCATCGACGTGCTCGTCGATTTTCTGGCGCGTGAGACGCGGCGGCAGTCCTATCTGGCCGGGCAGGCGCTGATCGAACAGCTTGAGCCATCGGTCCAGTTGCGGCGTTTCCCGCTGCGGCAGGCGGACTTTTTCGTCCTCAATTCGCCCGACATTCCCTCGGTGCTGATCGAGCTGGGTTTTCTCTCCAATTCCGATGATACGGCCAACCTGACGACCGATGCATGGCTCGACCGCGTGGCGGCGGCGCTGGCGCGTGGCGTCGCGGTTTATTTCGATGGTCAATTCTAGACGCCCGTCGCATTGATCCGGGCAAGAATGCGCGCTAACACTGTGCGACCCTTCAGGAATTCGCCAAGTTGACCCCGCCAATAGATTTTCAGGCGCTTTTCGAAAAGTCGCCGAATCCCTACGTCCTCCTCGATCGTGATCTGGTTATCGTTTCGGCCAATTCGGCCTATCTCGAGGTCACCGGACGAACTCTTGATTCGATCATTGGCAAATCGATGTTCGACGCTTTTCCGAGTGAACCCGGGTCCCCCAGCTATCAGCAATTGCGGTCGTCGCTCGAACGTGCATTTGCGGGCGGGGCCGTCGATCATTTGCCGCTCATCCAGTATGACATCGACCGGGGCGGCACGGTCGAGCAGCTTTACTGGTCGGCAACGCATGTTCCACTGGCCGGCGCGAACGGCGAAACAAGCTATGTGCTGCAGCATACCACCGACGTAACCGAGCTTCATGTGTTGCGCTCGGCGGCCCGGACACTGCCGGCTGGACAGGGCGAGGCCGTGGAGGCAGCGGTATTCAAGCGTGCAAGGGAAGTCCAGGCGCTCAACGACAAGCTGGGGGCCGAGGTCAAGCGGCTGAACCTGTTGTTTGAACAGGCGCCGGGGTTCATGGCTGTATCCTGGGGCCCCGAGCACGTCTTTGCCATGGCCAATGCCGCCTACGAACAGGTTGTCGGCGGGCGTGAGGTGGTTGGCAAGTCGGTTGCCGAGGTGCTGCCCGAGGTGGTTGACCAGGGGTTCGTCGAAATTCTCGACCGCGTCTATCGCTCAGGCGAGCTGTATCTGGGACGGCAGGTGCCGGTGAGCCTTGCTGCTGGAGAGAATGGAAGCCTTGTCGAGCGCTACCTCGATTTTGTCTATCAACCCATCCTTGCGGACGATGGATCGACAGCGGGAATTTTCGTTCAGGGCCATGATGTGACCGATGAGATCGTTGCATCCAAAAAGCTCAAGGAACTCAACGAGAGCCTCGAGGCGCGCGTGGCCGACGCCATCGAAGAGCGCCGCCAGGTGGAACTGGCTCTTCAGCAGGCCCAGAAGATGGAGTCGCTGGGCAAGCTCACCGGCGGCGTCGCCCACGATTTCAACAATCTGCTGCAGGTGATTTCAGGCAATATCCAGCTGCTCCATGGCGATGTCGAGGGCAATGAGCGTGCGCGGCAGAGGCTGGAAAACGCCATGGCCGGTGTCGAGCGCGGAGCCAAACTTGCCGGACAATTGCTGGCCTTCGGCCGGCGGCAGCCGCTCGAACCCAAGGCCCTCAATGTCGGTCGGCTGGTCAATGGCATGGGAGATATGCTGCGCCGCGTTCTCGGTGAAGAGATCGAGGTCGAAACCATGGCTTCGGGCGGGCTGTGGAACACGATGGTGGACCCCAACCAGATCGAGAACGCCTTGCTCAACCTGGCGATCAATGCCCGCGACGCGATGGAGGGGGTCGGCAAGCTGACCATCGAGGTCGGCAACGCGTTTCTCGATGACGCCTATGCGATGGAGCACGAGGAGGTGGCGGCGGGTCAGTATGTGGTGATCGCCGTAACCGATACGGGGACGGGAATTCCTTCCGAGGTTCTCGCAAAGGTGTTCGAGCCGTTCTTTACCACCAAGTCAGACGGGCATGGGTCCGGACTCGGATTGTCCATGGTTTATGGGTTCATCAAGCAATCGGGCGGGCACATCAAGATCTACAGCGAGCCCGGTGAGGGAACCACCGTCAAGCTTTATCTGCCGCGGACCCATCAGCTCGAAGATGCCATGCGGCCCGCCGATCTGGGGCCGATTACGGGAGGCAGCGAGACCATACTGGTTGTCGAGGACGACGAGGCTGTTCGCGCCACGGTCGTCGAAATGCTCTCGGACCTGGGATACCGCGTTCTCAAGGCGTCGGATGCGCAAAGCGCCCTGGCAATCGTCGAAAGCGGCGCTGCCATCGACATGCTGTTCACCGACGTGGTCATGCCCGGACCGCTCAAGAGCCCGGAACTGGCCCGCAAGGCGCAACGGACCATTCCGGACCTCGCGGTGCTTTTCACGTCCGGCTATACCGAAAACGCCATCGTTCATGGCGGACGGCTCGATACCGGCGTGGAATTGCTGTCAAAACCCTACACACGGAACGCTCTGGCGCGCCGCGTGCGGCAGGTGCTGGCCGAAAGGGGCCGCGTTGTTCGTTCGGCGGCCGAAAAGGGCGGAGCCGTGATGGAAACGGTGCTGCTGGTGGAAGACGACCCCCTCATCCGTATGGCTACAGCCGACATGATTCGGGAATTGGGCATGAGTGTGCTCGAATGCTCCAGCGCGGAAACGGCGCTGGAATTGCTGGCGAGCGAGAAGGTGGACGTGCTGGTCGCCGATATCGGGCTTGGCGGCATGTCGGGGCAGGATCTGGCGTGGTCGGTCCATCGCGATTATCCGGACATCCAGATCGTTCTGGCGACGGGACACAGCGTGAGCGCTGGCGATGTCGTTCCGGGGGCGAAAGTGCTCTCCAAGCCGTTCGATGATCGCAGCATTGCCCAAGCGCTGGGGCGGGCCTCCAGGGGCTGATGGGTCGCACACACCGTTTTGATTTATCTTAAAGGGGTTTGCGCGCACAATCGCCCGCGATTCTGATACGCTTGGGAATCGCGGGGATGGCGTGAAGGTTTGGGCGCTGGCCCGTGTGAGAACTCAATGTTTCGACTTTTAAGCTGGCTGTTTGGCCTTGGCGTTTTTTCCGGCCTGATCGTTCTGGGAGGCGTGGCCTGGTATGTGGCCGTGCTCAACGAGGATCTGCCCGATTATACCGTGCTGATGGATTATCAGCCGCCGGTGACGACGCGGGTGCATGCCGCCGATGGCGTGTTGCTGGCGGAATTTGCGCGCGAACGTCGGCTGTTCCAGCCGGTCGAGACCATTCCCCCGATGGTGATCGAGGCGTTTCTTTCGGCCGAGGACAAGGATTTCTACTCCCATTTCGGCATCGACGTGGCCGGCGTGTTTCGCGCGGCGCGCGACAATGTCGTGCAGATGGTGGACGGCAGTTCGGGCAATCTGGTCGGCGCATCGACGATAACCCAGCAGGTGGCCAAGAATTTCCTTTTGACGTCGGACCAGACTTGGGACCGCAAGATCAAGGAAGCGCTGCTGGCGCTGCGGATCGAAAACACCTTCACCAAGGACGAAATCCTCGAGCTGTATCTCAACGAAATTTTCCTGGGCCTCAATTCCTATGGTGTTGCGGCGGCCGCGCTCAATTATTTCGACAAGGCGCTCTATGAACTGACCTATGCCGAGGCGGCCTATCTTGCGGCGCTGCCCAAGGGGCCTTCGAACTATCACCCGTTCCGGCGACCCGAGGCGGCGATCGAGCGGCGGAATTGGGTGCTCGATCGGATGGCCGAGAACGGGTACATCACGCTCGAGGAGGCGAGCACCTACAAGAGTGAAAATCTCAACGTCATTCCGCGGGCAGGCGGTTCGCAGCTGTATTCAGCCGAATATTTCACCGAGGAAGTGCGGCGGCAACTCGCGGGGCTTTATGGCGAGGATACGCTTTATGGCGGCGGCATGTCGGTGCGCACGTCGCTCGATCCGCAGATGCAGCTTCATGCCCGCAAGGCGCTGATGGATGGGCTGATCGACTTCGACCAGGGACGGGGCTTTCACGGCGTTGAGGACACCATCGAGATCGGCGAGGATTGGGGCGGCGCGCTGGCGGGCATTTCTCCGCTCGGGGACGTGCCCGAGTGGACGCTGGCCGTGGTTCTGGAGACGGAGGCAAACTCGGCCCGGATCGGTCTGCGGCCGATGATCGATGTGGACGGGCGGGTCAGTTCGGAGCGTATAACAGGCACACTGCCGGGCTCGGCCGTTACCTGGGTGAGCGAACCACTGGGCGAGCTCTTGAGCGTCGGTGATGTGGTTTACGTCGAACCGGTGGCGGGCGAAGAGGGGGTTTATACCTTGCGTCAGGTGCCCGAGATCGAGGGCGCCATCGTTGCGATGGATCCCAGGACGGGGCGCGTTCTGGCGCTGGTGGGCGGGTTTTCGTTTGCCGAGAGCGAGTTCAATCGCGCCACGCAGGCGATGCGCCAGCCGGGGTCGTCGTTCAAGCCGATCGTTTATGCCGCGGCGCTGGACAATGGCTATACGCCGGCCAGCGTGATCCTCGATGCACCGCTCGAAGTGGTCAATGCCGATGGCTCGGTCTGGCAGCCGGAGAACTATGCAAGACAGTTCTATGGGCCGCAGACGTTGCGGCGTGGCATCGAGCTTTCGCGCAATGTGATGACGGTGCGGCTGGCGCGCGATCTGGGCATGCCGATGATCGAGGAATATTCGCGCCTGTTCGGGGTTTACGAGGATATGCCGCATGTTCTTGCCATGGCGCTGGGTGCTGGCGAAACCACGGTCATGCGGCTGACGGCAGCCTATGCGACGATTGCCAATGGCGGGCGCCGGATCACGCCCACGCTGATCGACCGCATCCAGGATCGGTATGGCGATACGATCTATCGTCACGACGAACGGATCTGCGAGACCTGCCAGCAGGCAGATTGGCACGGGCAGGCCGCGCCAATGATTATCGACAGCCGCGCGCAGGTGCTTGACCCGATGACGGCCTATCAGATCACATCGATGATGGAAGGCGTGGTTCAGCGCGGCACGGGAACGGCGGTTCGTGCGGTCGACCGGCCTGTTGCCGGCAAGACCGGGACCACAAACGATTACAAGGACGCCTGGTTCGTGGGGTTCACGCCCGAATTGGCGGTCGGGGTCTATGTCGGTTACGACACGCCGCGCAGCATGGGATCGAGTTCGACGGGCGGCGAGTTGGCAGCGCCGATCTTTGCCGATTTCGTTTCGACGGCGCTCGATGGCGTCCCGCCGACGCGGTTTCAGGTGCCGGAGGGTATGCACAGGGACTGGATCGATCCTGCAACCGGGGTCGGCATCGTCGCGGGCGGTTCAGGCGTGCAGGAAGCGTTCAAGCCAGGGACGGGGCCGAATTTGATGACCTCGGTCATCGGGGTGAATTCCCAGGCTTTCGACAACGTGCAGACCGGCGCGAACCAGCAGCCGGCGTTTGGAGCGGGTTCTCTGTTTTAAAGAGATGGCGAGCGGTTGATTGTCGCTTTCAATGCCGCTAAGTCAGCCAGCGAATAGAACTACGGACGGAATTATGCGCGCAGACGTTCTCAAGACTGTTGACGAAATCAAGCAGGCCCTAAGCCTGCTGAGGAGGCATCTTTGACTGGGATACAGCCGAAAGACGCCTCGACGCACTGAACGCCCGCTCGGAATCGGGCGATCTGTGGAACGATCCGGAAGAAGCGCGCAAGGTGATGAGCGAACGTCAGTCGCTCGAAAGCGCCATCGACACGGTCAAGACGCTCGAGGCCGGGATCAGCGATAATATCGAGTTGATCGAACTCGGTGAGGCCGAGGGCGACGAGGAGATCGTTTCCGAAGCCGAAAAGGCATTGGTCGAGCTGAAGGGCACCGCTGCCCGCATGCGGGTGGAAACCCTGCTGTCCGGCGAAGCGGACGCGAATGACTGCTATCTCGAAGTCCATTCCGGGGCCGGAGGCACCGAGAGCCAGGACTGGGCGCAAATGTTGTTCCGCATGTATACGCGCTGGGCGGAACGGCGTGGGTTCAAGGTCGAGACCATCGAATACAGCGCCGGTGAAGAAGCGGGGATCAAGGGCGCGACGATCCTGATCAAGGGCCACAACGCCTATGGCTGGCTCAAGACCGAGAGCGGCGTGCACCGGTTGGTGCGCATTTCCCCCTATGACAGCCAGGCGCGACGGCATACGAGCTTTTCGAGCGTCTGGGTCTATCCGGTGATCGATGATTCGATCGATATCGACGTCAATGAATCCGATGTGCGGATCGATACCTACAGGGCATCGGGCGCGGGTGGCCAGCACGTTAACACCACCGATTCGGCGGTGCGTATCACCCATATCGCCACCGGAATCGTGGTGCAGTGCCAGAACGAACGCAGCCAGCACAAGAACAAGGCGCAGGCCTGGGACATGCTGCGGGCGCGGCTTTACGAACTCGAACTGCAAAAGCGTGAGGAAGCGGCCAGTGCCGAAGCGGCTTCAAAGACCGAGATCGGCTGGGGGCACCAGATTCGCTCCTATGTGCTCCAGCCCTATCAGCTGGTGAAGGATCTGCGCACGCAGGTGGAAAGCACGGCGCCGGCCGATGTGCTGGATGGAGCGCTCGACCCGTTCATGGAAGCATCGCTGGCCCAGCGCGTCGGTGCGGACAAGGACGAGGAAGAGGCCTGACGCCGGGCTATTGCAGATAGGCGGCGAGCGTGCGTCCGGCGGCAATAAAGCGCGACGGGTCTATGGCGCTGCCGGCCTTGCGGACTTCAAAATGCACATGCGGGCCGGTCGAACGGCCGGTGGAGCCGGCGAGGCCAAGCTGTTGGCCACCGGCAATCGTCTGGCCGACGATGACGCCGATCTGGCTCATATGGGCATAGCGGGTGGTCAGCCCGTTGCCGTGGTCGATTTCGACCATCTTGCCATATCCACCATTGTTTGCTGCAAAGCTGACGGTTCCGCCTGCGGCGGCGAGCACGGGTGTTCCGGTCGCGGCGCGGAAATCGATCCCCGAATGGAATGCAGCGCGTTTGAGAAAAGGGTCGGTTCGATTGCCGAACGTCGAGGTTATGGTGGCCGTGCCGTCGAGCGGGGGCTGGATCGGCGCGTTCAGAAGGGCGCGACGGGCCGATTGGTAGCGTGCCAGAGCGTCTGCCACGGCATTGGCCTCATCGATTATCGAACCCGGCTCGCCATCGGCCGGAATGAAAGGGCCACCGACGCCGTCGGCCGTCAGTTCGGGTTCAATGCCGATGCCGCGCAACCCGGAAACGATTTCGTTGGTCGAGAGCGTTGCGGCATCGGAGAGTGAAACCAGCGCCATGCGGGTCTCTTCCTGCATGGAGACGAGGGTTTCTGCCAGCAGAGCCGTGTCGCCGGCAAAAGCCTGAGGCTGGGCGGCAACCGATCCGGTCGTCATGGTGTTGGTGGCCGTATCCTGCCTGCCAACACCCATTTCGCGGGCCATTTCCGTAAGCGCGCGGACATATTCATGCTGTTCGGAGAGCACTTCCTGCTGTTGCACCAGTTCGTGCATCTGCAGGTTCATATCGCCCATCTGGGCGTATTGGCGGGAATGGAGCCGGTCCACTTCGAGCCGCAATTCGGTGATGCGCTGTTCGTAGGCGGTAAAGAGGGTGGTGTTGTCCTCGCGCAGGAGGCCATTGATTTCAGGGGCGAAATAGAGGGCGAGGCCCGTTACGGCGTTGGTGACAAGAAGCAGCGTGACGACTCCGACCAGCAGCGGATATGCGCCCGCGCTACGCCTGCCGGGCCTGGCTTTCTGCCTGCCAAGCTCTATCGACTGATCCCCCGATGGCACAGATGGTCCCCCGATGACGCAATTCTTACATCAAACATCAGCAATTATGCAGGGTCATGGTTAATGCGGGGCTAACCTATGGCTTTCATCACGCGCTCGACATGCCCCTTGGCCCTGATATTGGGCCAGACCTGCGCGATCTTGCCTTCGGGGTCGATCAGAACGGTCGACCGGATAAGCCCCAGATAGGTCCGGCCGTAATTTTTCTTTTCGCCCCAGACGCCGTAGGGGCCGATTGCCTTGTGGTCGGGGTCTGACAGCAGGATGGGTGTCAGGGCGTATTTCTTGCGGAAGTCCGCGAGTTTTTCGACGCTGTCGGGGGATATGCCGACCAGGACGATATCGCGCTCTGCAAACCATGGGGCGTTGGCGGTGAAGGCAAGATTCTGATCGTTGCAGGCGGGCGTGTCGGCCTGGGGATAGAAGTAGATCAGGACCGATTTGCCACGCTGGTCGGCAAGCGCAAACGATGTGCCGGCATCGGTCTTAAGGGTGAAATCGGGCGCGGGTTTGCCGGTGGACAGGGTGGTCATCGGGCTGGCCTTTTCCATCAATTTTCCCTGTCCACAGGGCGCGGCAGGGTATCTGTGCCATATTCAAGCCGATATGGTCGGCGAGATACAGCTTTGATAGCCGATTCTGCGGCATTGGCCTTGGCACATATTTCCAGATCATTTCACCGTTTCCAAAAAAAACGGTGCAACGATCCAAGTCTTTGTTTTGTCGCGCTTCCGCACCGGATAAGGGGATTTTACCTTTTCTGGAAACGCTCTAATGGGACCCGCATCCGACAGTGAGTGAGACGACACGTCCCAGGCGAACCATTTTCGGCCCCAGGCGATGGTTGGCGCTCAAGGTTCTTGCCCTTTTTTGCATCGGACTGGTTGTCCTTTTTGCCCTGCTGTATGTGCGTCTGCTGTTTGGCCCGATATCGCTCGCTTTCCTCTCGGACCGGGCCAAGAGCGAAGTGGCGGGAATCATCGATGACAGTTTCGACGTCGACTGGCGCGATTTCGGGTTGTCGCTCACCGGACCGGTCAGCGTGGGCTTTCATCTCTCGACGGTCACCCTGACCGAGAGGGCTTCCGACGCAGTCATCGAGGCCGATGCGCTGGAAATAGGGCTCTCGCCCCTGGGGCTGCTGGTCGGGCGGCCAGAGGCGCGTGTCATCCTGATCGAGCCCCGTTTCCAGATGGTGCAGGACCTGCTTGGCCCGAGGCTCTCACGGTTCGAATTTCTCGAGGCCGAAGGCACCGGCGAGACCGTGGTTCGTGTCATCGAGGGCAGCGAGCGGGCGCCTGACGTGCAGATTGGCGATTATGGCATTTCTGTTGGGGAGCGCGGGGCCGGGGACATCGGGTTGCGCTCGGACAATGATTGGCTGGTGGCCAATGTCGAGGCTCTCGATGAAGCGTTTGGCCAGCTTGCCGAGCAGGCGATGGCGGGGCAGGTGCGGCGCTTTGAAATTCGCGACGGATCGATCGGCATGCTCGATACGGTCTACGGGCTTTACCGATCCTTCGAGGGTGTCGATCTCGACGTACGCTCGGGCCGCATAGACGGGCGCGTGGCCGCCGATTTTGCGGCCAGGATCGCCGGGCAGACCCTGGAAGGCGAAATCGTGCGCGAGAGCGACGCGCAGGGCAATGCGATCGAAGCGGACATCAGGAACCTCGATTTTTCAACGATCATTCCCTTTCTTGACGATGCCAACAGTCTGGCCGCCCTGCGGGGAACCGGGAATCTGGGTCTGTCGGTCGCGCTGGAGGCCGGCTCCCGGGGCCGTGTCCAGTCCGGGCAGTTCGTCATCGACATCGACGGAACGCAGCTGCGGCTCAACGAGGACCTGTTCGAGGTCTCCGTCGAGCCTTTTGCAGTGGACTGGTATCCTGACCAATCGCTGTTCTCCATCGCCGACGTCGAAGTCGGCGTGGGTCAGAGCAGGGGAACGATCGGTGGCGATATCGTCATGGGGTTTGACGAGCAGTTCGGGCCAACGCTCGGCATGTCGCTCCGTGGCCGGGATTTGTGGCTGCATCCAGACGATCTCGATGCTCCGTCCGAGCCGTTCGAGGAAGTTCATTATGAAGGGTGGTCGGCGCCGCTTTACGGTGCGGTCGGCATCGATCGCATGGTTGTGGCAAAAGATGATGTCAGCGTCGTCATGCAGGGCCGGCTCGACATGGTACGCGAAGGCGTGGGACTCGATGTGTCGCTGAGCGGGCGGGGCGCATCGGCCGATGATATCAAGCGGCTGTGGCCCTACCTGTTTGCGCCAGAGGGCCGGGAGTGGTTCACCGCCTATGTTGCCGATGGCACTGTGGGGAGCGCCGATATGCGGTTCCGGTTTCCGGTTGGCACCATTGCGCTGGACGGGGAGCCGCGGCCGATGCCCGAGGGTGCGCTGCAGATCGATCTTGTTGGCAATGGCGTTCAGTTGCGGCCGCTCGAGGGTGTGCCGGAGTTTCAGGTGGATGGCGAAGCGCGCCTGTCCATGCGCGACAATCAACTGACCATGGCGTTCGAGCGGGCCAACCTCACGGAATTCGGCGATGCGGTCTCGATTTCAAATGCGGCCTATATCAACCAGGACGTTTCCGCCAGCGAGCAGGTGTTCGAGATTTCCGGAGACGTGTCGGGACCGGTGCCGGCCATTCTGGACGTTGTGACGAGCGATACGCTCAACCTTCTCGAGGATTTCGATTTCGGGATCGATCCGGGCGCGTTGGCGCAGGATTTGACCGGCTCGGTCGCGGGGACGGTCATTGCAACGATCGAAACCGACGATACCGGGCAATTGATGGGCACCGATTATGCGCTTAACGGTTCGATTTCCGATATGGCCAGCGCCCGGCCGATCCAGGGCGTGAACTTTTCCGACGCCGATCTGACCTTTACCGCTTCGCAGGCGGGATTTCGGGTTGTCGGCGCAGCCAGCGTGGGCGAGGCGCGGGTCGATCTGGAAGCGGAACAGAGCGGAGGCGGCGCACCGCAACTGGCATTTGCATCGACATTGAGCGTTGCCGATGCGGCAGAGTTGGGCATCGATCTTTCCCCCTATATGGGAGGGACGGTGCGGGTTGTGGCGCGCCCGCGCGATGACGGCGCGATTGAGGTGCAGGCCGATCTCACGGACGCATCGTTGGCGATCAGCGATATCGGGATCAGCAAGGCGCAGGGCGTGGCGGGCGGACTTGAGGCGATTGTTTCGCTGGGGGGCGAGGACATCGCCGTTTCCGACATCGCCCTCAATTTCGGCACTGTCCGGCTCGAGGGTGAATTGGGGCTCGGCGCGGACGGGACCCTCGTTTCAGCGGATTTTTCCACGTTCCAGATCAGTGCCGACGATAATGCGCAGGTGTCCATGACCCCGGTCGAGGGGGGCTATGCGCTGGCGATCAGCGGCGAACAACTCGACCTCAAACCGGTGCTCAAGCGGTTCTTCAATCTCGAGGGCGACGATGCGGCGGGTGCGAGCGAGGACCTGCAGGATCAAATGTTCGATGTGAGCGTCAATCTTGACCGTGCGCTGGGCTATTTCGGCACCGTGGCGTTCAATGTCGATCTGGATCTTTCGGTCATGGGTGAGCAATTGCGCAGCGTGGACCTGGCCACCCAGTTCGGGAGCGGACGGTCGGCTTCGGCCACGACCAATCCCTTGCCCAGCGGGCGGATCATTTCCTATGCGACCAACGATCTGGGCGAAACGCTGAGATTTGTCGGTATCTATCCGCGCCTCGTGAATGGGGAGGGCAGTATGGTGATGCGGTACGACGAAAGTTCGGAAACCGATACGGGCGAGTTCGTCGTGCGCAATTTTGCCGTTGTGGATGAAGAAAATCTCGACGCTATCGTCGGCTCACACGACGAGTCGCAGGAGGTTCTGGCTGGCGCATCGGCGATGGAATTCGATTATGGCCGGGTCGAGTTCGTTCGGTTCAGCGATCGTATCGAGTTGGTCGAGGCAGCGATTTACGGTGATACGGTGGGTGGCACGATCCGGGGCAACATCATGACCGACACCGGGCAGTACGACCTGGCGGGAACCTATGTGCCGCTGTTCGGGCTCAACAATTTCTTCCAGCAGATTCCGGTTCTCGGACCGATCTTTGGCGGGCGCGAGGGCGAGGGGCTGCTCGGGGTGACCTTTGCCGTTCGTGGACCGCTCGATCAACCGGACCTGCTGATCAATCCGGTCTCGATCCTGGCGCCGGGCGTCTTTCGCACCCTGTTCGAATACCGATCGGCCAATCAGCCTCAGAATTGAAAAAAGCCGGAGCGTCCCCCGGCTCTTTCATTCAAACGGGCTTGAGCAGCACGTGGCGTTTCTTTCCGATCGAGAGCTTGATGACGCCCTCGCTCAAGACCTGCTCTTGCCCGAGGCTCATCTTGTCGTCGGTCACCGTCTGGTCGTTGACCTTGAGTGCGCCGCCCTGGATGTGGCGACGGGCTTCGCCGTTGGACGACGCCAGGCCGGCGGTGACCGTCGCGGCGAGGATGCCCAGACCACCGCGCAGGGCCGACCAGCCGATCTGGATGGTCGGCAGCGAGAGATCGAGCTGGCCCGCCTCAAACACCGCGACGGCGGTTGTGGCAGCGTCCTGGGCGGCCTGACGGCCGTGAACCAGCGCCGTTACCTCGGTCGCCAGCACCTTCTTGGCCTCGTTGATGTCGGTGGCGACACCGGCCATCACCCTGGCGATCTCATCGAGGGGCAGGGTCGTGAAGAGCTTTAGGAAGCGCTCGACGTCGGCGTCCTCTGTGTTGCGCCAGTACTGCCAGAAATCATAGACCGAAAGCGCATCGGCATTGAGCCAGACGGCGCCGTTGGCGGTCTTGCCCATCTTCTGGCCGGACGCCGTGGTCAGCAGGGGCGAGGTGAGGGCGTAGAACTGGGTATCGAGCATGCGGTGCCCGAGATCGAGCCCGTTGACGATATTGCCCCATTGATCCGAGCCGCCCATCTGCAGAGTGCAGCCGTAGCGTTTGTTGAGCTCTACGAAATCGTAGGCCTGCAGGATCATGTAGTTGAATTCGAGAAAGCTCAGCGACTGTTCGCGATCCAGACGCAGCTTGACGGAATCGAAGCTGAGCATCCTGTTGACCGAGAAATGACGGCCGACATCACGCAGGAATTCGATGTAGCCAAGCTCAAGCAGCCAATCGGCGTTGTTGGCCATTACGGCGTCCTGGGGGCCGTCGCCAAAGTCGAGGAAATTGGCGAACTTCTGCTTTATGCCGTCGATGTTTGCGGAGATGCCCTCGACGGTCAAAAGCTTGCGGGCCTCGTCCTTGAAGGACGGATCACCGATCATGCCGGTGCCGCCGCCCATCAGCGCGATGGGGCGATGGCCGGTCTTCTGCATCCAGTGCAGCATCATGATCTGCATGAGATGGCCGACATGGAGCGATGCCGCGGTCGGATCGTAGCCGATGTAGCCGGTCACGATCTCGGTCGAGAACTTCTTGTCGAGCCCGTCGGGGTCGGAAATCTGGTGGATGAAGCCGCGCTCGGAGAGCGTATTGAGAAATTCGGATTTGAACTGGGTCATTGGTCTTGATTCCAGAGCGTTGAAGCTGCCCGGCAGCCATTTGCCGGGCGGGTTTGGCTCGAAATCATCCCGTCAATGGGGCGCCCTTACGCCCAGGATGAGATTCGCAGACTGTCCGGAGCGGCTCCTCTCTTGTCGGAAGCGCTCCAGAACGATCGCAGGGGTCAACGTCCGCCGCCGGCGGCGATCTCGGCCCGGCGACGGTCGAGATATTCGCCGCATGCCTCGATCAATTCGTCGGCCTTGTTCTCGTAGAAATGGTTGGCGCCTTCAACGATCTGCTGTTCGATGGTGATGCCCTTCTGGAGCTTGAGCTTGTCGACAAGCTTCTGAACCGATTCGGGCGGGGCCACGCGGTCCTTGTCGCCATGGATGATCAGGCCGGACGACGGGCAGGGGGCCAGGAACGAGAAGTCGTAGAGATTTTCCGGCGGAGAAACCGAAATGAAGCCCTCGACCTCGGGACGCCGCATCAAAAGCTGCATGCCGATCCAGGCGCCGAACGAGAATCCGGCGATCCAGCAGCCGCGGCTCTCGCGGTTGATGGCCTGCAGCCAATCGAGCGCTGCCGCTGCGTCTGACAGCTCGCCAACGCCGTGATCGAAGAGGCCCTGTGAACGCCCGACGCCGCGCGAATTGAAGCGCAGGACCGCAAAGCCGCGCTGCACGAACATGTAGAAGAGATTATAGACGATCTGGTTGTTCATCGTGCCCCCGAACTGGGGATGAGGATGAAGGATGATCGCAACGGGTGCGTTGGGCTCCTTGCCCGGCTGATACCGGCCCTCGATACGCCCCTCGGGTCCGTTGAAAATCACTTCAGGCATTGACTCTTACCTTTATGCTTAGTTCGGCACTGCATGGGAGGCATGCACCCGCGGACCCGGCTTGACGAATGGTGCAGGTGTCCATAAAACTGACTTGGAATACCAGTTTAGAATAATTCCAAACGGGTTTTGGCCGGAGTTCCCGGCGCATTCGAGCGCTCCTTTTACTTAAGGAGCGAGTCGAATTTCAAGGATTGTTTGCTGCAGCGACCTTTTGTTGGGTTTGAGAGCGGCGAGTTGACGGATCGATGAGCGTATATCTCGACCATAACGCTTCGGCGCCCATGCTGCCGCGCGCTCGCGCCGCGATGCTGGCTGCGCTCGAAATGGTGGGCAACCCGTCGTCGGTGCATGGTCCGGGACGGGCGCTGCGGGCCGTTATCGATGATGGACGGGACAAGGTTGCCAAGGCGGCCGGGGCCGAGGCCAAGCAGGTGGTTTTCACCGGCTCGGCGACCGAAGCAATCACCCAGGCGATTGTCGGTGGGGTCAAGGCGTTCGCGATCGATCGGGTCGTTGTCTGCGCAACCGACCATGCGGCGGCCCTGAAAGCGGCTGAAACGTCCGGCGTTTCGGTTCGGGTGGTCGGGGTCGATGAAAACGGAATCATCGATCTGGACGCACTGGCCCGTCAGGTCGAAAGCGCCGATGCGGCGGGCGAGAAGCTGCTGGTGGCCGTATCCTGGGTCAACAACGAGACCGGTGTTGTCCAGCCGCGGGGCAGGATCGAAACGCTGATTGGCCCGACGCCCCATATCCTTGTCATCGATGCCGTGCAGGCTTTTGGCAAACGCGGTCTGGATTTTGCGTCGTCCGCTACCGATATGATGGCCATATCGGCCCACAAGATTGGCGGGCCTGCCGGTGTTGGCGCGTTGCTGGTCAAGGGGCATGCGGACACGGTTCGGCTGATCCCCGGTGGCGGGCAGGAACAGGGCCGGCGGGGCGGCACTGAATCGGCGGCATTGATTGCCGGGTTCGGGGCGGCCTGTGAAGCGTTCAGCGCGGCCTTTGAAGCGGATCGGTCGGCGGCGCTCGTTGATGCGTTTGAAGATCGGCTGCTTGCTGTTGCGCCCGACGCGGTGATCTTTTCGCGCGGGGCGGAGCGGGTCGGTACCACGGTCAATTTCGCGGTGCCGGGCATAAAAAATACAGTGGCGATGATGAGCCTGGACCTGGCCGGCATCGCCGTTTCGTCGGGTTCTGCATGCTCGTCGGGCAAGGTGGGGCGTTCCCATGTGCTCAGCGCGATGGGTGTGTCGCCCGATTTGAGTGAATGCGGCCTTCGGGTCAGTTTCGGCTGGTCGTCGACCGCCGAGGATATTGACGCCTTCTTTTCGGCGTTTGAAACCGTTCTGAGCCGCCATCGCCGTAACGGCGCTGCAGCTTAGCACCAGGAGACTTATTGATGTCCGATTATGACATTCCGACCCTCAAGGAAAACATCGACCGCGATACGGTCGATCAGGTGCTGGCGCTCGACGTCGACAAGTACAAGTACGGCTTCGAGACGATCATCGAATCCGACAAGTCGCCCAAGGGCCTCAACGAGGATACCGTCCGGTTCATTTCGGCCAAAAAGAACGAGCCCGAATGGATGCTCGAATGGCGGCTTGAAGCGTTCCGGCGCTGGCTGACGCTCGAAGAGCCGACCTGGGCGCGTGTCTCCTACCCACAGATCGATTTCCAGGATCAGTATTACTATTCGGCGCCCAAGAGCACCACGGGACCCAAATCCCTTGCCGATGTGGATCCCGAACTGCTGCGGACATACGAGAAGTTGGGTATCCCATTGTCGGAGCAGAAAATTCTGGCTGGCGTGCAGGGCGAGGATGGCGCGGCTGCGGGCACGCCGTTTGGCAGCAATGTCGCCGTCGATGCGGTGTTCGACTCGGTTTCGGTGGTCACCACCTTCCGCGAGGAGCTTGGCAAGCACGGCATCATCTTCTGCTCGATTTCCGAAGCGGTGCGCGAGCATCCCGAACTGGTCAAGAAATACCTTGGTTCGGTCGTTCCGGTCACCGACAATTTCTATGCAACGCTCAATTCGGCCGTGTTTACCGACGGTTCGTTCGTTTACATCCCCAAGGGCGTCCGCTGCCCGATGGAGTTGTCGACCTATTTCCGCATCAACGAGAAGAACACGGGCCAGTTCGAGCGCACACTGATCATTGCCGAAGAAGGCTCGTATGTGAGCTATCTCGAAGGCTGCACCGCACCGATGCGCGACGAAAATCAGCTGCACGCCGCGGTTGTCGAACTGGTGGCGCTCGACGAAGCCGAGATCAAATATTCGACGGTCCAGAACTGGTATCCCGGCGACAAGGACGGCAAGGGCGGCATCTACAATTTCGTCACAAAGCGTGGCGACTGCCGGGGCAAGAACTCCAAGATTTCCTGGACGCAGGTCGAAACCGGCTCGGCGATCACCTGGAAGTATCCAAGCTGCATCCTGCGCGGCGACGGTTCGCGCGGCGAATTCTATTCGATCGCGATTTCGAACGGAAAGCAGCAGGTCGACAGCGGCACCAAGATGATCCATCTGGGCAAGAACACGTCCAGCCGCATCATTTCCAAGGGCATTGCCGCGGGCAATTCCGACAACACCTATCGCGGACAGGTGTCCTCGCATCGCCGGGCGACGGGCGCGCGCAATTTCACCCAGTGCGACAGCCTCCTGATCGGCGACCGGTGCGGGGCGCATACGGTACCCTACATCGAAAGCCGCAATTCCTCGACGGTGTTCGAGCACGAAGCCACCACGTCCAAGATTTCCGACGACCAGATGTTTTATTGCCTGCAGCGCGGGTTGAGCGAGGAAGAAGCCGTGGCGCTGATCGTCAACGGGTTCGTTCGCGACGTGCTGCAGCATCTGCCGATGGAGTTCATGGTCGAAACCCAGAAGCTGATCGGGATTTCGCTGGAAGGCAGCGTGGGCTGATGACCGGGTCTTACAACCCTGTTCTGCGCCTGTCGGAGGCCGAACTCGAGCGGAATGCTGACCAGGGCTGGTTTGAATCTCACGATGCGTATGTGGGAGATATCCTCCAACTGACGCGGCTGGGCTGCGCCTATACCGAAGTGGCGCCGGGAAAGACGGCATGTCCCTATCACGTGCATCATGCCGAAGACGAAATGCTGGTGATCCTTTCCGGCGAAGGCGAATACCGGTTCGGCGGAGAAATTTACAAGGTGAAGGGTGGCGACGTGCTCGGCGCGCCCATGGGCGATGCGAGCTACGCGCACCAATTGATCAATACCGGGACGGAAACGCTCAAATATCTGGTGATTTCGTCCAAGGCGGATGTCGATGTCTGTGAATATCCCGACAGCGGGAAGTTTCAGGTGATGAGCCGCCCTGTGGAAGGCACAAAACGACGGCGCTTCCGCTTTATCGGTCGAGAAGAAACAAGCGTCGAGTATCTCGACGGCGAAAATATCGGAGACGAAAAATGAGCACCCCGTTGCTTGAGATCAAGAACCTGCATGTTCGCGTCGAGGACAACGAAATCCTCAAAGGTGTGAACCTGACCCTCAATCGCGGTGAAGTTCACGCGATCATGGGCCGGAACGGTTCGGGCAAGTCCACGCTGTCCTATGTGCTGGCCGGTAAGGAAGACTATGAAGTCACCGAGGGAGAAATCCTGCTCGACGGCGAGAACCTTCTGGAAATGGAAGCCGACGAGCGCGCCGCCGCAGGTGTGTTTTTGGCCTTCCAGTACCCGATCGAAATTCCGGGCG
>NZ_CAXAXY010000024.1:0-34473 GCF_963972885.1 uncultured Pelagibacterium sp.
AAACCCCATCAATGGGAACCGTGGCGCAAAACTGAATTTTTCACAGGCGACCAGCCTGGTCCTGGTCGGCGATGGCAGGGAACTCGAACTGAGGCCCATGCCCATCGATTATCCGAACGTGGAGATGTATGACGACTTTGGGGATTTGCCCGTCCTGGCCGCCGAGGATATCGGAATTGTCCTCGGTTGCGACGAAACGAGCCTGCGCAGGCTCGCGGGAGATGGGTTCTTCACCTCCCAGGAAGGTATCCAGGCTCCCTTTCAGGCCTATCTGTTTGCGGTTGTCGAGGGGATGCTGACCGGGCGGGTGGCCTGGACCTATGGCGGCATGACGATGCTACAGAATTTCGTCCTGGAAAAAGTCGGTGACTGACCGCAGCGAGATTTCTCTCAGGCAAAGGCCCTCGCTCTTGCGGGCTGCACGGTCGGGCCTGCCCAATCATCGGGGAGCCTGAGGGTAAAGATCGATCCGATACCGGCATGGCTCACAAACTCGAGTGCGCCGCCCAGCAATTGCGCAAGCTGGTGTGAAGTGGACAGTCCCACACCGGTGCCGGGCACGCCCTGAGCGGTGCTGGCGCGGAAAAAGCGGCTGAACAGCTTGGCCTGCTCGTCATGGGGCACGCCGATCCCACGATCCTCGACCGCGAAACGGATCTGTCTGTTTTCAGCCGTCACGCTGACCGATACGGGCTCTGTTTTCGGGGAGTATTTTACGGCATTGGATAAAAGATTGGTCAGGATCTGTTCGGCGAGAACCGGATCGGTGGTCACAGATGGCGGAACGTTGTCTGCGATACTCACGCGTATGGCGCGGCCGGGCGTTTGGGCCAGCTGGCGCGCTTTGACCCGCTCGACAAGCTCGTTTATTGCGCACTGAGCCGGCGTTGCGGTGACCTGCCCCGCCTCAAGCCTGACGACGTCGAGCGTGGCGTCGAGCAGGTTGGTCAGCCCCGCTATTTCAGCGCGAACCTGACTTGCCCTTCGGTCGATTTCGCTGCGTGGCATGGCCTTTCCGCTGCGCAGCACGCGTTGCATTGCCGAATCGATCACCGCGAGCGGTGTCCGGAACTGATGGGAAACCAGAGCCACAAAGCCGCGATAAAGTTCCGCTGTCTCGCGCTCGCGCGACAGGAACTGCCCGACGCGCTGGCGCTCGGCCATGGCACGCAGCAAGGTGAGCGAGAGGAAGATTCCCAACACAATGATCGCCACGATTGAAATGATGACCTGGCCGATGGCCGCGCGCTGGCGGTCCACGCGCGCGCCGGTGGCTTCCCATTGCCTCACCATGGATTGGTTGCCGGCGCGCCCCAGGCCCTCGATGAGCGGAGCCAGGGTTTCGTGAATGGCGATCGCCGTTTCGGCGTCCCCAAAGGACAGACCGAGTATGCGCGGTTCAAGCGCCCTCGTCTCGCGGGCCGCAGCTTCAATTTCATCAGCGAGGCCCAATTCGCCCATATAGCGCAGTTGCGGTCCCTCCGAGAGCAGGGTCAGCCTGCTGAGCACCACATTGTAGCGCCTTTCGACCTCTGCATCGGTCTGCGGGAGGCTCGTCTGGCGAGAAACGGCGGAATCGAGCAGGAGCGCCGCCGACTGGGCGCGCGATATCGCCCAGAGCATGTTGTCCCCTTCGTTCTGACGCATTTCCGCTTCGGTCTCGGCCAGCCGAAGCAAGGCAAATGCGAGAAGAATGGCAAACGCGACGATGGCAACCCCGGCTACCGCATAGGCCACGAGGTCGCGCCGCCGGGTCATTTCACGTCCAGCTCGAGGAGCTGCCAGACCCAGCGATAGTCATAGCGAATGTCCTGCAACTCGGCATGGTCATCGCGCGGATAGACGATCCAGAGCGGCCCCTTGTCGCTGGGCAGAAGGGCCTCGCCATCCATGTGGGTGGCGACCAGAACGTCGAACTGCTCGAAATCGTCCATCGGGATGTCGATGACATAATCGTTGAGCGCCGTGGCGGTCACCACCTCTCCTTGCGCTCCGACGCTTTCGAGCAGGTCGCGCATGAGAAAGCCATCGAACCGCTTTGTGCCATCGGTCACAACAGTGCTCGTTTCAAGAACGGCCGCAGGGAGAGTGGTGAGCATGGCCCGGTCAAAAACCGCCATGTCATCGCGATTGGTCCGCGATATGTTGCCGGTCATCGTGAGGACGATCTCGCCCTCGGGTGCGGCCAGTGTTTCGTCTTGCGCCCAGGCTGACGAGAGGGCCAGGGAAAACACAGACATTGCACATGCTGCCCGCAGTATCGCCAGCGCCGTTTGTCTTACCGGTGCCGCCAAGGCTGGCCGGTCGTTGTGATAGATATCGGCAAGACTATTTTGCACCATCGAGCCGCCCTCTGTTTCCTCAATGAATTTACATCAGGAAACCAGACATATGGCCTTCTGTCCACGCGAGGGTGCTGGAGGGGCGTTTTCGATGCGCCCCTTCCATGGATCAGGCCGGCGCGGTTGCCGGGTCACTCGCCCGCGGCGGCTGATAATTTTGCGCCTTTTCCTTGATCGTTCTGAATTTGCGCGAGAGGTTTTCGAGCTTTGCTTCCCATGCCGGATCGGGGAGCTGGCCTTCGATGGTCCGGAAATAGACGTCCATCATGCAGGTGATGGCGAAAGGTTCAAGCAGCGCGGCCTTGACGGCCCATGCGAACAGCAGCGCGAAGACCACACCGCCTGCCGACCAGGCGCCGGGAATGAGATAGACGGCCAGTGCCGCCGGCGCCAGCATCACCAGGAAAACGAGGAAGGAAAGCCCATAGACGATAAGGGCGAGCCACGCGGCATTTTTGAGCATGGGTTTGTAGTTCTGGGCATAAAGGACCAGCCCTGTCTGGGCGGACGCCCAGGCATTGGTGGAACCGGTGCGAATGGCGTAGGCGAGGATCACTTCATCGATAAAGCCGACCGCGATCCTCAGAAATGCCTGAAGGACCGAGACCAGTTGCTGGGCACCTGGGATGGGCAGGATGCTTACAATGCCGCGGACCAGTCCGGTGATGGCACGCAGCACGCCTTTGATGAGTTGATCGACCCCGAAAAGCACGCTTGCCTGTGCAAACCGTTGAGAGACCTCCTCGCGCGCATAAGCGATCTGCGAGCGGCCCTGGGGCATCTGCTGGCCGTCAAGCAGCTTGATCAACACGGCGATATGACCTGCCTTGACGATATAGAGGATATATTCGCGCAGCAGATACATGATTGCAGCCGTGAGGCCGAAGCCGATAAGACCACCCCAAAAGGTCGTGCCGGCCCTGAACCCTTCATCGCCGAAGCCGCCAATGCCCCAGCCGATTCCGGCCCCGGTTCCAGTCGCCAGAACATAGGCGACAGCCACGCCGAAATAGACAGCCACGCGCAGCAATACAAACGGCAGCGTCTTGAGCATCAGCCCCAAGGCGCGCCCGACCGAGAAATCCCACATGTGCCCTGACTCCGCTTCCGGTTTGATCCGGCCATAACCCTAGTGTGTCGAACTTGGATCGTCCCCGTTCGTTTGCAGGGGGAGCAAGGGTTGGAATTGAACTAGAGTTGGTGTGAACTGATCTTGGGCATGATCCTTTGCCGGCAGGGAGGCTATCGCAATTGATCGAATCCGCGAGCAGGGTGAAAAAAGCCATCTTGTGCATCGAAGACGAGCATCACTTGCGACAGGACCTCATCGAGGAGCTGTCGGCAGCGGGGTATGCGGCGTTCGGGGCGTCCGACGGGCGCGAGGCCCTGGCCGTGCTCGAATCAAGAAAGCCTGACCTCATCCTGTGCGATATTTCGATGCCGCACCTCGATGGGTTTACGTTTCTTGATACGGTTCGCGCCAATCGCCCAGACCTGGCCGATGTGCCGCTGGTCTTTCTGACGGCCCTCGACCAACGCCAATCGGTCATAGCCGGAAAGCTGGCCGGTGCGGACGACTATCTGGTCAAACCCATCGACTACGATCTCTTGCTCGCCACGATCAAGGCCCGCCTCGGGCAGGTCGAGCGCATGGACCAAAAGGCCGAGCGCAACATTGCGGCGCTGCGCAAGGCCCTGAGCAGTCCGGCAGCGGAGCGGCGTTCGGGAATCGAACGCATCCTCGATATGTTGTCGTTCGGCGTGGTCGTCGCATCTCGGTCCCGGATCACCTTCGTAAATCGGGCGGCCATGGAGATGGAGGATACCAACGATAGCCTCATCGCTGGCGGGGCGCTTCGGGCCGGCTCGGCGGTGCTCAATACGGAGCTGAAAGCCCTTATTGAAACCGCGTGTGCCGCAGCAGCGGGTGGAGAGGACTTTCTTGCGAGCCATTGTGTCTCACGGCAATCGAGCCCGCAGGACCTTCTCTTGACCGTCTGTTCTCTTCCCGAACCGGGTCCTCCCGGTTCACCGGAGCACCTTGCCGTCGTCTTCATCTCCGACCCCAGCCGTCGGCCGGACGTGTCCAATGTTGTGTTGGCCGATCTTTTCGGGTTGACCCCGACCGAGGCCGAGGTCGCCCGGGCCCTGGCCAGCGGGCGACGGACCGACGAGATCGCCAGGGATATGGCGATCTCGGCAACCACTGTGGCGTTTCATCTGCGGAACCTGTTTGACAAGACGGGGACCCGCCGCCAGGCCGATCTTGTCGCACTGATCCTTACCGGCCTTGCTTCGATCGGCCCGGCCCAAGTGCCCAGCCGAGCGGCCGTCTAATGGGAGTGTGGCCCAGCATAGCTGCACTTGCCGCGGCGATGGTGGCTCTGCCAGCGACGGCAATCGCACAGAACTGGCACAGCGCATACACCGATCTCAATCTGGAGCGTTGCACGATTGTGCAGCAGGCAGACCTCTCAACCGATTTTGCCTGCGCCGGGTGGGACGGTTTCCCCGTTCTGGTGCGATACGGAGAGCATCGGGTCTTTGTTTCCTACGGGTCCGACGCCAGGGACGAGATGGTTTGGCAGCAAAGTGTGCCGAGCATAAACCAGACGGGAGAAACCCTTGAATGGTTGCTCACTGACGGGCAGCGCCCGGTGGCAACGATCCTGCGCTACTTCATCGACCGCAGCGAGATCGGGGGGCCTGACGAACAGGTGCTCGTTGTCACCAAGATTGAGCGGGGCAATACCTGCCACCTCGCCTATATCGACGCCCGCCGAAACACCGAGGCAAACCAAATGGCCCGCGAGGCGGCCCGCGACCTTGTCCCCGGTTGGGATTGCGAAACGATGCCGGCAAGGTCTGTCGGCATCATGGGTGTCACCGGCTTTTCTCAAGCTCGGTGATCCGCACACCCGGTTCTCTTTGGCTGCGTGGGCGGGCCTGAATTGGCCCTCTCGTGCTCAAGGGATTTTTATGTGCACCGCCCCGATTCTGACGAACCGAAACGTCGATCCTGCACTGCAGGAAAAGAGCGGGACGGCGTCAGATGACTTGTGGAGGAGATTGACCGGTTGCCGGCTTTCAGGGGTCAGTCGTGATGGGCGGGCTCGGCCAAGGGACAGTCTTTTGGGTGGTTTGCCCAATTGATTTCCACAGTGGCATGGCCGATGTCGTAGCGTTGGGCGAGGGTCTTTTTCACGCGCTCTGAAATCGTGCGGTAGTCGGCTCCGGGCTTGAGCGAGACTTCCAGGGTCGCGGCGGGCTTGCCTGAGGTGATCGACCAGACATGGACGTGAGAGACATCCTCGATGTCTTGTACCGTTTCGAGCACATGGGCGCGCAGCGCGTCGATCTCGATGTTGCCCGGTGTTCCTTCCATAAGGATCTGAACGGCATTGCGCAAAAGCGCCCAGGCGGCGCGCAGGATCAGGACCGAGAGCAGTACCGACAGGATCGGATCGATCGGCGTCCAGCCGGTGAAATAGATCACCGCCGCTGCAACGATCGCGGCCACCGAGCCCAGCAGATCGCCAAGGACGTGCAGCAGGGCGCCGCGAATGTTGACGTGGTTGGTGTCGCCCTGCCGGAGCATGAAAAAGACGGCAATATTGACCACAAGCCCGAGCACGGCGACCACCATCATGGGCCCGGCCAGAACCGGGTGAGGCATGAACAGGCGCTGGATGGCCTCGTAGGTGATCCAGACAACCAGTGCAAAGAGCGTTATGGCGTTGACGAAACCGGCAAGCACCTCGAAACGCATATAGCCGAAAGTGCGCTTTGAATCCGAGAGCTTGCGGCCGAACCTGAACCCCGCCCAGGCGAGCGCCAATGCCGCCGCATCGGTCAGCATGTGCCCGGCATCGGCCACCAGCGCCAATGAGCCCGACAGGATGCCACCGATCAGTTCGGCCACCATAAAGCCGGCGGTCAGGGCGAATCCGGCAAGGACCACGCGTTCATTATTCTCGCCGACCTGGGGCGCATGGCTGTGGTGCCCATCGCCATGGTTATGGCCGGCGTGATCGTGGCTGTGGTTTGCGTCGCTTTGGTTGCTGGTCATCGCCTGTCAAATTTCCGGTAAGGTCATTTGTTCCAACATATCAATATATATTCATTTGTAAATATGAAATGCGCCGTCCACGCCTGAGAATTTCTGAGACTTGACGCATGGTCAACGCTCTGCTCTCATAACAGAACAATGATATGTATTACATAACTATGTATCATTGAACAAAGGGAGCATCGTTATGAAGACTTTTCTCAAGGCAGCGGCCATCGCTGCCCTGGCCGGTATCTCATTGCCA
Organism: uncultured Pelagibacterium sp.; assembly: GCF_963972885.1. Lineage (NCBI taxonomy): Bacteria > Pseudomonadati > Pseudomonadota > Alphaproteobacteria > Hyphomicrobiales > Devosiaceae > Pelagibacterium > uncultured Pelagibacterium sp. The sequence continues at coordinate 6,656 of NZ_CAXAXY010000024.1, forward strand.
AGTTTTGCGCTTGCGCAGACCGAAGGTGGCACGATCGACGTGGCCACCATTGGCGAACCGCCAACCCTCGACCCCATGACATCGACCGCCGATCTGGTCGGCATCATCACCCAGCACATGTTTGAAACGCTCTATACGTTCGACGCCAACTGGGCCGTCGTGCCGCTGCTGGCGGCGGACATGCCCGAGATTTCCGAAGACGGCACGGTCTATACCATCGCGTTGCGCGAAGGCGTGACGTTCCATGACGGCTCGGACATGACCGCCGAGGACGTTGTCGCATCGCTCGAGCGCTGGCTGCGCGTTGCCAGCCGCGGCATGCAGACAGCGGAGACCGTCGAGAGCGTCGAGGCCGTGGACGATTACACAGTGCAGATCACACTGAGCGGGCCCTATGCGCCGCTTTTGTCCCTGTTGTCGCTCAACAATTCGGCGGCCATTGTCATTCCGTCCGAAATCGCCGGCGAAGACGTCATGGAAGATTTCGTCGGCACCGGCCCCTATCAGTTGGCCGAACGCCGCCCGGATCAATATATCCAGCTTACCCGGTTCGACGACTACGCATCGCGGGACGAAGAGTCCAATGGCTATGGCGGCGGGCGTCATCAGTATCTCGATGAAATCCGGTTCGTTCCCGTCCCCGATCCCAACACCCGTATCGAGGGCGCTGTTGCGGGTCAGTTCGATTATGTCGATTCCATCGCCGTGGAAGCCTATGACCGCATCGCTTCTGGCAATACCGAGCCGGTGATGCTGGCCCCCTTCGGCTGGCCGGTGTTCGTCATGAACACCGCCCAAGGCGTCAATTCCGATATCGCAGTGCGCAAGGCCATCCAGGCGGCGCTTGCGCCGCAGGACATGCTGTTGGCCGCGTTCGGGTCGGAGGATTTCTTTACCGCCGACGGGGCGATGTATCCTGAAGGCTATGTCTGGCATACCGAGGCGGGCACCGAACCCTACAAGCCCATGGGCGACACGGAACTGGCCATCGAGCTTCTCGAAGATTCGTCCTATGACGGTTCGCCGCTGCGGATCCTGACCTCGCGCCAGTACGAGTTCCATTACACGATGGCCCAGGTGGCCGAAGCCTATCTCGAAGCGGCCGGGTTCGATGTGCAACTCGATGTCGTGGAATGGGCAACGCTGACCCAGAGGCGCACCGATCCGGCGCTGTGGGACATCTACATCACCCACTCGCCCTTCCTGCCCGAACCATCGCTGACCGGCATCATGTCGGACTCCTCGCCCGGCTGGTGGGTGTCCGACGCCAAGCATGAAGCGCTGGGCGCTTTCAACGCCGAGGCCGATCCCGATGCCCGTGTTGAACTCTGGGCGGCGGTGCAGGAAGCGATCTACGAGGAAGTGCCAGCCTTCAAGGTCGGCAATTTCAATGCGGTTGCTGCCCAATCGCCTGCCCTCGAGGGCATGAACCCGGCGCCATGGCCCTATTTCTGGAACGCCTGGCTCGAACAATAAGCAATCCTCCCACGGGTGCCGGCTTTGCCTGTCCTCCTGACAAAGGCGGCGCCCGGGGAGATCTCGAAGGGAGGGACGGCCAGCGATGTCCCATTGCCAGTCCTTTCCGGCACGGCCATCCTTCCCTTCGCGTCCTTTTTGAAAGTCGTTCCATGCTTGGCGCTGCGCTCAACAGATTGATCGGCATGCTCACGGTGATGGCCATCGTCGTGACGATTGTCTTTATCATTGTCCGGGTGACCCCGGGCGATCCGGCCGCGGTCATGCTCGGTCCCGATGCCACTGCGGCCGATGTCGAGGCGCTGCGCCAACGGCTGGGGCTGGATGGCACGATCCTCGAGCAGTTCATCTCCTATGTCGCAGGCATTTTTCGCGGCGATCTCGGCCAGTCGATCTTTCTCGGTCAGCCGGTGACAACCGCGCTGTGGATGCGGGCCGAGCCGACCTTTTTCCTCACCATCTTTTCGCTGGCCATCGCAACGGTGATCGCCCTGCCGATCGGGGTGGCTTCGGCCTATTGGCGCGGTTCGTGGTTCGATCAGGTGATGACCTCGCTTGCCATGTTCGCGGCTTCGGTTCCCAGTTTCTGGCTGGGGCTGATCTTTATCCAGACCTTCGCGGTGAGCCTTGGCTGGTTTCCGACCTCGGGTTATGGCGGGCCATATTCGCCGCTGGGCGAGCGGCTCTATCACCTCGTGCTGCCCGCAACCACGCTGGGGATCGTCTCCTCGGCGCTGATCATGCGCTTTACCCGCGCCTCAATGCTTGACGTGCTCAACGATGATTATGTGCGCACGGCGCGCTCCAAGGGTATGAGCGAATGGCGGGTTGTGGTCCGTCACGCGCTCAAGAATGCGCTGATCCCCATTCTCACTGTTGTCGGGCTGACGGCGGCGCTGCTGATTTCAGGCGCCATCGTCACCGAGACGGTGTTCGCTCTGCCCGGCGTCGGCAATCTAATCGTTTCGGCGGTGTTGCGACGCGATTATCCGGTCATCCAGGGGGCGCTGCTGATCGTTGCCGGGCTCTATGTTCTGGTCAATTTCGTTATCGACATGCTCTATCTGCTCGTCGATCCGCGTGTGAGGTATTGATGGCCGCGCTCGCTTCTCCTGCACAGGGCAAATCACCCAATCTCTTGATCCGCCTTCTGGCGAGACCGACCGCGGCGGCCGGGCTGATCGTCATTACGCTGGTGGTGCTGGCCGCAATCTTTGCGCCGCTGCTTACGCCCCATAGCCCGAGCCAGCTTTCGATCGTCAACCGGCTGACCGCGCCCAATAGCCAGTTCTGGCTGGGCACGGACGAATTGGGCCGCGATATCCTGACACGCGTTCTCTATGCCGGGCAGACCTCGCTTTCGGTGGCCTTTTCGGTTGTTATCGTCTCCTCGCTGATCGGCATCGTTCTCGGGCTCGTGGCCGGGTTCTTCCGCAAGGCCGACGCGCCGGTCTCGCGGGTGATCGACGCGATGATGGCGTTTCCCGATATCTTATTGGCCATTGCGCTGGTCGCGGCGCTGGGCGCTTCGGCGTTCAACGTGGTTCTGGCATTGGGGATCGTTTACGCGCCGCGCATGGCGCGGGTGGTGCGCGCCTCGACGCTGGTGATCCGCGAGTTGCCCTATGTGGAGGCGGCCCGCGCGCTGGCAGTGCCGACCCCGGTCATTCTCGTGCGGCACGTTCTGCGCAACGTCACCTCGCCGCTTCTCGTGCAGGGCACCTTCATTTTCGCGCAGGCCATTCTGGCCGAAGCGGGACTGTCGTTTCTCGGCGTTGGGATTTCGCCAGACATCCCGACCTGGGGGACGATGATTTCGGCTGGCCGCCAGTTCATGAATTCGGCAAGCTGGCTGCTGTTTTATCCGGGCCTTGCCATCGTCGTCACCGTGCTGGCGCTCCAGCTTTTGGGCGACGGCTTGCGCGACCTCCTCGACCCCCGTCTTGCAAAGGACATCTAAATGATCGGCAACCAGTTTTCTCTCGCCGAAAAGCCGCTTCTGATCCGCAATGCAAAGCCTGTCGGGTTCGCCGGCGTCAAGGCCCCGGCACTCGATATTCTTGTCGGCACAGACGGGAAGATCATCGAGACAGGAACAACCATTGCCGTGCCCGACGATGCCGAAATCCTCGATGCCGGGGGCAGTTATCTTTCGGCGGGCTGGACCGATATCCATACCCATATCTGGTATGGCGGCACCGATATTTCGCTTAGGCCCGAACAATGCGGCGCCCGGCACGGAGTGACCACGATGGTCGATGCCGGGTCGGCGGGCGAAGCCAATTTTCATGGCCTGCGCGAATTGATGATCGAGCCGGCCCTCGAAAATGTCTATGCGTTCTTGAATATCGGCTCGATCGGTCTTGTGGCCTGCAACCGGGTGACCGAGCTTCAGGACATGCGCTCGATCGATATCGACCGGATCGCGGCGACCGTCGAGGCCAATCGCGACGTGATCGTTGGGCTCAAGGTGCGGGCCAGCGCGGTGATTTCCGGTGGCTGGGATCTGGTGCCGGTCAAGCTGGCCAAAAAGCTCGGCCGGGTGCTCAAGCTGCCGATCATGGTGCATGTGGGCGAACCGCCCCCGCTTTACGATGACATTCTTTCGCTGCTGACCGAAGGCGACATCGTCACCCACTGTTTCAACGGCAAGGTGGGTGGATCGATCCTCGAGGACGACGATCTTTACGCTCTCGTCGAGGATGCCGCTGCGCGCGGTGTGGTGCTCGATGTCGGACATGGGGGGGCGTCGTTTTCGTTCGAGGTGGCCAAGGCGGCGCTGGAAAAGAACATGCTGCCCCAAACCATTTCGACCGATCTGCACAACCGCTCAATGGATGGCGCGGTCTGGGACATGGGCACCACGATGTCCAAACTGCTCTCGCTGGGCATGGGGTTCGAACAGGTGATTCACGCGGCGACCATCGCCCCGCGCAAGGCGATCAGGTGCGATCACACCGACCTTCTGGCCAAAGGCAAACCGGCGGAATTTACGATATTCGATCTCGAAAAGAGCGACATCGAGGTCAAGGATTCCAAGGGCATCACGTCGACGCTGCACGAGATTTTCGAGCCACGTCATGCCATCCTTGGGGCGCGGGCCATCGCCGCGCATCGCTACCAACCGGCGCCGGGCACCCAGCTTGCCAACTGCCCTCATTGCGGGTGGGCGCTATGAGAGAACTCGCCCCCGATACGATCCTTTCGGTGCGCGATCTGCGCACCTGGTTTACGACCAGACGGTTGACCGCCAAGGCCGTGGACGGGGTGACGTTCGAGCTCAAACGCGGCCAGACGCTGGCCGTGGTCGGCGAGTCGGGGTCGGGGAAATCAGTAACCTCGCTTTCGATCATGGGGCTCCTGTCGCGTCCCGGCGCAATCGAAAGTGGAGAGGTGCTGTTCCGGGATTCAAAGGGCATCGTCCACGATCTGGCCAGAACCTCGCAACGGGGGTTTCGCAAGCTGCGCGGCCGGGAGATCGCCATGATCTTTCAGGAGCCCATGACCAGTCTCAACCCGCTCTATACAGTGGGTGAGCAGATCGGGGAAATGATCGCACTGCACGACAATATCGGGCGCGATGAGACCCGCAAGCGGGCGCTTGAAATGCTCGGGCATGTGGAAATTCCCGATGCGGCCAACCGGCTCGACGACTATCCGCACCAGATGTCGGGCGGCATGCGCCAACGGGTAATGATTGCCATGGCTCTGGCCTGCAATCCCTCGCTTTTGATTGCCGACGAACCCACAACGGCGCTCGACGTCACCATCCAGGCGCAGATTCTCGATCTGTTGCGCCGACTGCAGTCCCAGTTCGGCATGTCGATTTTGTTCATCACCCACAATCTGGGGGTGGTGGCGGAAATCGCCCATGAGGTGGTGGTGATGTATGCCGGGCGCGTTGTGGAACAGGCGCCGGTCATCCCATTGTTTCAAAAACAAAAGCATCCCTATACCGAAGGGCTTCTGGCCTGCACGCCCAATGCGGAGCGTGATCTGGACCCCGATGGGGAGCGCAGGGCGCTTTATTCCATTCCCGGCTCGGTTCCGCCGATCACGGCCCTGCCGGCGGGCTGCGCTTTCGAGCCACGCTGCCGCTACGCGATTTCCGCGTGTACGACCATCCCGCCCCAACTCGAAAGCGCCGGTTCCGGTCGACTGTCGCGCTGCCTGAGGAGTTCGGAAATATGAGCGTTGCAATGGAAACGGTGCCTCCGCTGCTGGCTATAGAAGGGTTGGTCAAACGTTTTACGGGCCGGGGCGGCAGGACCGTCCATGCCGTCGAAGATGTCAGCTTTTCGATCAAGCGCGGCACGACGGTCGGACTGGTCGGTGAATCGGGATCGGGCAAGACGACGGCAGGCCGCACCCTGTTGCGGCTGATCGAGCCGACGGGTGGCAAGGCTGTGTTTGACGGTGTCGATATTTTTGCGCTCTCCGAGCGTGACATGCGGGCCTACCGCCAGCGCATGCAGATCATTTTCCAGGACCCGTTTTCCTCGCTCAATCCGCGCATGCGGGTCGAAGCGATCCTTGGGGAGGCGCTGGATGCCTGCAATTATCCCAAGGGTGAAAAACGCAAGGACCGGGTTGCAGAGCTTTTGACGCTTGTGGGCCTTGCGCCCGAACATGGAAAGCGCTTTCCACACGAATTTTCCGGCGGCCAGCGCCAGCGCATCGGGATTGCCCGGGCGCTCGCCGTGGAGCCTGAATTCGTGGTGGCCGACGAGCCGGTTTCCGCGCTCGACGTCTCGGTGCAGGCGCAGGTTCTCAACCTTCTGAGCGACCTGCAGAAGCGGTTGGGGCTGACGCTGCTGTTCATCGCCCATGATCTTTCGGTCGTTGAATATCTGTGCGACGAGGTTGTGGTGATGTATCTGGGGCGCGTCATGGAACGGGGACCGTCGCGAGCGGTCTATGCCGATCCGCGCCATCCCTATACCAGGGCGCTTCTGGCGACGGCGCCTATTCCCGATCCGACGCGGCGGCGCGAGCATGTCCCCCTGGCCGGAGACATCCCCAGCCCGATCAACCCGCCATCGGGGTGCGTGTTCCGCACCCGCTGCCCGCATGCCATCGCGGCGTGTGCCGAGACCATCCCGCCCACCGACCATCTCGGCGGTGACCACCACGTTGCCTGTATCCGCCACAATGAATTGGCCCAGGCCTCCTAGAGCCCACGCCCGATCGAACCGGGTTTAGGGCACCAGGAGTTTTGTTTTGTCGTGCGATCTCGCCGGAAAAGTCTTTTCCCGATCGCATTCTAACTGGAGTTTCCCATGACTGTCTCCGAGGCGAAAAAGCGCGCGGATCAAGGCCCCTACGACCGGCTGGCCGCACTGGGGCTGAGCTTGCCTCCGGCCGCGCCGCCGATCGCCAACTTCGTCACCCACGTGATCGAAGGCAATATGCTCTATCTCTCGGGTCAGGGTCCGACCTATCCCGATGGCCGGCGGCATTCGGGAAAAGTGGGCGATACCGTCTCGACCGAGGAGGCCTATGAACACGCCAAGCTAACCGGGCTCAACCTGATTGCCGTGATGGCCGAGGCGCTGGGCGATCTGGGCCGAGTGCGCCGTATCGTCAAGGTTCTGGGCATGGTCAATGCGACGCCCGATTTTACCGAGCACCCCCAGGTCATCAATGGCTGCTCGGACCTGTTCAATGCCGTATTTGCCGAAAAGGGTATCCATGCCCGCTCCGCTGTCGGCTTTTCCTCGCTCCCCAACGCGATCACGGTGGAAATCGAAGCCATCGTCGCCATAGACAATTGAGTACGCCCCAATGACCGATATCCGCAAAACGCTTGGCCTGCGCCCCGTCATCAACTGCTCGGGGACCATGACGTCTCTGGGCGCCTCGATCGTCGTGCCACACGCCGTCGAGACCGTGGCTGCGGTCCTCTCGCAGTGGACCGAAATGTCCGATCTGCAGCGCATCGCTTCGCGCACCATTGCAAGACTGACCGGGGCGGAAGCGGGATGCGTGACGGCGTCCTGTTCTGCAGCCATCACGCTGGCCTGCGCCGCCGCGATGACCGGCAAGGATCTGGCCGCCATCGAGAGGCTGCCCGATGCGAGCGGGCTCAAGGACGAAATCGTGATCCAGACCGGGCACATGGTCTCCTATGGCGCGCCGGTGGAACAGGGCATCCGGTTGTCCGGTGCCAGGGTGGTGCCGGTGGGCCAGGCGACCAGCGCGCATGCCTACCAATTGGCCGGAGCCATCACCGACAAGACAGCGGCGGCGGTTTATGTGATTTCGCACCACGTTGTCGATTACGGGCAGATTCCGCTCGAAACGTTCTGCGAGGTTGCCCATGAAAAGGGCGTGCCGGTGATCGTGGACGCGGCATCCGAATACGATCTGGAGAAATTCCTGAACGCTGGCGCCGATCTGGTGCTTTATTCGGGACACAAGTTTCTGGGCGGTCCGACATCGGGGATTGTGGCGGGCAACAGGGATTTCGTTGCGGCGTGCTATTTGCAGAACCGAGGCGTGGGTCGCGGCATGAAGGTGGGCAAGGAAGGCGTGGCGGGCGCTATTGCAGCGCTTGAGGCCTGGGAAACGCGCGACCACGCCGGGATCAGGGCGCGTGAGCAAAAGGCGCTTGATCTCTGGCAGTCGACGCTGGAGGGCCGCGCCGGCATCACGGCCATCATCGACCCCGATCCCACCGACAACCCGCTCGACCGGCTCAAGGTATTGGTGGACCCCGAGGGCGCCAACATTTCGGCCTGGGATCTTGCCGACCGGATGGCGCAGGGGGCCAGGCCGGTGATCGTGCGCGACCACGAGGTCGAGCACAATTACTTCTATCTCGACCCCTGCAACCTGCACCCCGACGAAGAATTCGTCGTCGCCGAGCGGCTAACCGAGGAACTCGATGCGGCGCGCAAATCCAATACGCCGATCGTTTCCGATTTGCGGCTGCGCGTGCTGGCGCAGGAAAAGGCCATTCTCAACTGGCCCGACTGAGGACGCTGTATTTGCGCGCCGGAGAGAATAATGCAAACTGAACCCGGCGCGGCACTCATGGGAGGATCGCCAAATGAGCACATTGGAAACATCCAAGGACGCGGTGAAGACCAAACGCACGCGGACGAGTGCGCTCGACCGCATCCTGCAGGTGCTCGATTTCCTCCAGAGCAATGACGCGCCGGCTACCGCCTATGAAATCGCCCGCGCCGTGGGGGCGCCGCTTTCAACGGTCTATACGCTGGTCGAGGATCTTGTCGAAAAGGACATGCTGGACCGGTTCGAGGATGGGACGTTGTGGTTCGGGCACCGGCTCTATCATTACGGGCTGACCTATGCCCGCCACGTCGATCTCCTGACCGCCGCCAATCACGAAATGAGCGACCTTGCGCTCGCCTCCGGCGAGACCGTGCAGATATGCGGGCGCGATGGCGATTTCATGGTGGTGCTGGGGATGGTCGACGGGCCCGACCATTTCCAGGTCGCCTCGCAGGTTGGCAGCCGCACGCCACTCAACTGGTCGGCGTCAGGGCGCTTGCTTGTCGGGCATCTTCGCGAGGACGAGCGGCGCGCGATTTTCTCGCATGCCAGTTGCCCCTCACCAACCGGCCGGGCCGAAACCGATATCGAAATTCTCACGGCCACATCACGCCAGGCGCTTGATGCCGGGCTTTCGATACAAGCCGGGGAGTCGGCCTATTCGATTGCCTGTATAGCAGCTCCGATCCTCGATACGGCGGGCACCTGCCGGGCGACCATTTCCATTGTGGTGCCCGACCAGAAGGTCGAGCAGACCGATCCCGATCTCAAGGAGTTGGTGCGCTCAAGTGCGATCAACATCGCCAGACGTCTGGGGTGGTCGCGCTGATCGGCGTTATCAGGCCGGAGCGAACGCCGTGCGGTTGGCGGTAACCCGAGTGGCGATATCGACGACAAGTTCGGTGGCCAGCGTATCGGGGGATTCGAGCCAGCTTGCGCAAAAGGTCAGTTGCGGCATGGCAATGTCGGTCCTGATGAGTTCGAGCCGGCCGGCGTTGAGCTCGGCTTCGACAAGCTCATAGGGGATGACCGCGACCCCGATCCCCTCTAGCGCCAGATGCACGACCGTCGCCATAGACGCACTGGCGTGGAGCTTGATGGCAGGAAGATCGGGGCGGTTGAACAGGGATTTGACCAGTTCGTAGGGCTGGGTCTTGCGCGCGAAGGTGATGAGCGGGAATTGGGCAAGATCATAAACGGTGGCCGGGTTGGGGACGTTGAGCGCGGGGCTGGCGATAAAGCCCAAAGGATATTCGCACAGCAGCCGATTGCGCAGCAGCGGGGCGCTTAGAGGACCGAGCAGGAAGGCGATATCGATTTCCTGGGCCAGAAGGCGGTTGCGCAGCGAAGGGGAAATATCGACCTCGATTTCCACCGACAGGTGGGGATAGGCGCGGCTGACCTCCTTGATGAAATGGGGCAGCCATGTGTGAACGATGGTTTCGGCGACCCCGAGACGGATGACGCCGCGGATGGCCGATGCATCGCGCAGGGCGGCCAGCATTTCGGCGCGCATGGCGATCATCTTTTCAGCATAGGCGAGCAATTGCCGGCCCGGCGCTGTTGGCGTGATGTTGCGGGTCTCCCGGGTCAGGAGTTTGGCGCCGATCTCTTCTTCGAGCTGGGCGATGCGGTGGGAGATGGCGGGCTGGGTCGTGTTGAGTTTTTGCGCCGCGCCACGAAAGCTGCCCAGCGAAACCACCCACACGAAGGTTTCCAGTCCCTTGAAATCAACCATCGGCATCCCGTTTCTTGAACTCGCAGCTGGGGTTCACAATGCGCGGAACCGGGCACCCAGTGCAAGCTGGCGGGTCAGTTGCGTCATCACAGCGGTCAGCACCAGCGATGCTGCAAGCGCGGAAAGATAGGCGGGCCATGGCGGCAGCACCAGCAGCGTGGCCGACAGCACGCCGCTAAAGGTTGCCAGGCTTGCGACGCCCAAGAGACCGGCAAAGGCCGTGCGACCAGCCATGGTGCTGCCGTGATCGAGATTGAGCGAGAGCAGGATCACGCAAAAGCCGATGGGAAAGCCCAGAAGCGCACCCGCCAGCGCCGGGCCGAGCGCAGGCGAGAGCAGCGTTACAACACCCACGAGAATGCCGGCGGCAACGCCACGGACGACCAGGGCGGGCCAGCGCGTCGGCGTTGCAACAGGGGCAAGCGGGAGAACAAGATTTTTGCCGACCAGCCGGGCGAAAACGGTTGCGGCGACAAAGATCAGGGCACCCAGCACGAGATGGTGGGGCACAAGCGAGAGCGGCACGGCGAAGACACACCAGGCGGCGATGGCCAAAATGGTTGCGCCGAGCGGGCCGACTGTACGCGCCGACCAGAGATAGGCGAACAGAAAGCCCTGGGTGGCAATCATCGAAAAGAGCGTCCCGGCGGCCATGTCGGAGACGAAGAGCGGGTGTTGATCGCGCACGAGAAAGAAAAAGCCCGGCGCCAGAACGATGGGCAAGCCAGCCAAAACCCCGCCAATGGCCGGTCCGAGCCGGGCAGCAGACCAGGCGATGAAGACAACCACAAAGCCGGTTGCTGTCGCCCGGATGAAGAACTCGGCCCAAAGGCCCCAATCTGTCATGATGCCAGGAGGGTCTGGATGTGTTCAGCGATGTTCAGAACCGTCCAGTCATCCCCGCCGGGCGCAAAAATCATCAGGCCGGTGGCGAGGGGCTGGCCGGCGTGCATGGGCACCGTGGCAGCGCACCCATCGAGGAAATTGATGGCCGAGGGATTGCGCAGCATCAGGCCGTTGAGGCGGTCGAAATCGGCCTCCACATCGGCAATCAACGGCGCGACCGTCGGCAGCGTTGGTGCGATGAACACATCGTAATTTTCCGCCTGCGCCGAAAACGCGGCGATAGCAGCTGCCCTTTGAGCGCGAGCATCTGCCTCATCGTTGGGCGCGAAACTTTCGGCGGCGCGGATGCGGCGCAGGACGTGGGGATCGCCCTCGGTTTCCATGCGAGCCAGATGGTCGGCATGAATGCGATGCGCTTCCGAAGCAACGATGATGCGGTTGACGTTTCCGAAGCCCTCGAGCATGGGCAGCTCGATATCGGAAAGGATAAGTCGGGCGGCGGAAAGCCGCTCTATGGCGCGCTGAAAATCGGCGGCGACCTGAGTGTCGAGCCCTTCAGTCAGAATGCCGTTTGCCACGCCGATGCGCGGATTTTCGCCGTTTTGTGGCGATGCAACAGTGGCGGAAAGGATGGCATGTGCCGCGCTGCATTGTTTGATCGTTATGGCCAGCGGGCCAATGCTGTCATAGCTCTGGGACAGCGGGAACGCACCATCGAGCGGCACCGCGGACTGGCTGGGCTTAAAGCCGCACAATCCGTTGAGCGCTGCGGGAATACGAACCGATCCGCCGGTGTCCGATCCCAGTGCGACATCGGCGATGCCCAGGGCAACCGATAATGCACCGCCAGAGGTTGAGCCGCCGGAAATCCGGGCAGGATCGAAGATATTTCCCGGATTGCCAAAGTGCGGGTTGAGGCCGACGCCCGAATAGGCAAATTCCGACATGGCGGTGCGTCCGCATCCGACGGCCCCGGCAGCCCGCAGGCGCTCGACGGCGATGGCATCGCGGCTGGCCGGTTCGCCATCGGCGAGAATGGTTGAGCCGGCCGAGGTCACCTGCCCTTTTTCGTCGAAGAGATCCTTGATCGACACCATGATGCCGGCCAGAAGCCCTGCCCTGCGCTCGGCGTCGCCATCGAGCGCCCTGGCTTCAGACATGATCCGATCAGCATCGAACCGGGTGAAGATGGTTTGCAGGACTGACGGCTCCACGTTCATGGCCGTGTCTATGGCGCGGCGGGCGCGATCCTCGGCGCGGAAGGTGATGCCACCAGAATTGCTGCGGAGCGGTGAGATGTCGATCATGGCGGGCTTCCTACGAAATAACGGGCAGGGTCCTTGTTTCGTAGCAGTGTTCGATGGTGCGGCCCAGCACGGGATCAGTCATTTCCATGCGGAAAAACCGGGCCGGGCGCACGCCGCCGGAAAGGACCGCGAAGGTGCCGCACATCATGGCGGTGCCGGGCTCCAACCGCGACGGGGATGCGGCAGAGGGCGAGGCATCGATCAATTCGATGAGCGGGCGGATGGAAGCCAGCGTGCCCTCCTGATAGGGGATCCAGGCCGCGTTTTCATCGTCGCGGATGAAAGATCGGATGGCGATTTGGTCGAGGTGGGAAACAACTTCGTCAAAAGCCCACAGTGCGGGGGCCGTGGGCTTGGCGCAGATCTGCTTGGAGAGAGCCACCGAGTGGGTTTCGAGCTGGCGGTCGGTGTGGTCGGAGCCAAGCCCGAGATAGAGCTTTTTTCCGTCATCGATCACCAGCGGCTCGGCTTCGCCCGAACCGGTTGCATCGACAGTTTCCATTGCCTCGTCGGTGGTGACCAGGCCTGCAGCGACGCGGTAGAACAGCGGCACGGCGCTGGGCGGGGGAACGCCGATGGCTTCCAGTTCTGCAATATGGTGATTGACGGCATCGGTGTTGCGGCCCGTCCAGCCGGCAATGATGGCGCGTTCTATTGTGATGGTGACAGGTTCTGCGCCGGCCACGGCGAAGGTCAATGTATTGGGCATTATTGCGCCTTTGGAAAATCGGCGGCCGATCAGGCCGGAGCGAAGACAAGAGCGATGGCGGGGAACGCAACGAGCAGAGCGATCATCACCAGCATGACAAAAACAAACGGGATGGCGCCGACCATGACGTCGCCCAGCCGCCCCTCCTTGCGGGCGCCCTGCACGACGTAAAGGTTGAGACCGACAGGGGGCGTAATCAGCGCCATTTCGATCAGGACGATCAAAAGGATGCCGAACCAGACCTTGTCGAACCCCATCTCCACGATGATCGGCACGACAATGGGGATGGTTGCGATCATCAGCGCCAGGGTTTCGATGAAAAAGCCCAGGACGATGTACATCAGAATAATGACCAGCAGCATGCCGTATGGGCCGAGGCCCATGCCTTCGAGGAAGGTGGTGAGCTGGCGGCCGAGCCCGGTGGCGCCGAGCGCGTAGTTCAGGAAATAGGCGCCTACGATCACAAACATGACCATGGAGGTGGTGCGGATGGTGCCCAGCAGCGCCTCGCGCATGTTTTCGATGGTCAAGGCGCCATAGAACGCGGCGATGACCATGGCCATGGCGACGCCGACGGCGGCGGCTTCGGTGGGTGTGGCCCAGCCGGTATAGATCGAGCCGATAATGACGGCGAAGACCAGGAGCACCGGAATGAGATGGGGCAGGCCGGCGAGCCGTTCACGCCACGTAAAATGCCGGCTGGGGCCACCGAGATCGGGCCTGATCGAGCAGATGATGGCGGTGATGGCCATAAAGCCGAGGGCCATGAGCAGGCCGGGGACGATGCCGGCCATGAACAATTGGGGCACCGAGGTCTGGGTAAGAAAGCCGTAAACGATCAGATTGATCGAGGGCGGCAGCAGGATGCCCAGCGCACCACCCGCGGCGATGGCTCCGGCAAAGAGCCGCTGGTCATAACCCTGCTTTTTGGCCTGCGGCATGGCGACCGTTGCCACTGTCGCCGCGGTCGCGACCGAAGAGCCCGATGTTGCCGAAAACATTGTCGCGGTGCCGATATTGGCGTGGACCAGCCCGCCGGGCAGCCAGGAAAACCAGGCATCGAGGGTTGCATAGGTGCGCTCGGCAATGCCGGCGCGCACAAGGATTTCGCCCAGCAGGACAAAGAGTGGGATGGCGATCAAAAGGAAGCTGTCGGACGAGGAATAAACCATCTGGCCCAGACCGCGAATGAGCGGCAGGGGCGCAAAGAAGGCATCGAGGCCGAAACCGAGAAGGAACAGGGCCGCACCGACGGGAATGGACAGCGCGAGAAGGACGGCAAGGCCGATGGCGACGTACCAGATCATGAAGCCTCTCCCGTCTCGGACACGATGCCCGAAAGATCGTTGATAAGGCCCCATTGACGCCCGAGGGTAAGTATCAGCGTGCAACCGAGCAGCGTGGCCGACGTGATGGTGAGCCAGGCCCAGCCGGCAAACCAGACGATCTGGGGTATCCACAACTCGATGGCCAACGGTGTGTTGGAGCGCGAACCGCGGGCGATCGATTTGGCAAGAACGTCATAGGCATAAAACGAGACCAACGCGGCAACGAACAGGACGCTGGCCAGCGCAAGGATATCGAAAGCCGCCCGCCCGGGGGCGGGCAGCTTGGCATAGACGAGGTCGATGCGCACATGGGCGCGCTCGACCAGGGCGTAGGCAAAGCCCCAGGTGGCAATGCCGGCCATCACATAGCCGGAAAGCTCATCGGCGCCGCCGATCCTGAACAGCGATATGCGCCGGCCAAGCACCTCGAGAAGAATGAGGGCGACAGCAACCAGCAGGACCACACCGCAGATCAACGCGATACTGCGGTTGAGGGTTTTCATCAGTGCTGCCAGGCGCATCACCCTGGCTGGCATGGATCCGTTGTCTGGCATTTTTGTCGCCCCTTTTCGCGATTTACTGGGCGATCGAGACGTTGAGGGCTGCGCCCACTGTCTCGTTCCAGCGGGTGGCCCAATCGCTGCCGGCGCGTTCGGCCCAATCGGGGAGGATCGAATCCTCGAGGACGGCCAGCGCCTGCGCCTTGTCCTCTTCGGAGAGCTCGACCAGCGTCATGGACGCAGGTGCGCCCGCTTCACATTCGCCGCCGGTGAGGCAGGCGATATCGCGGTCGAGTGCGCCACCGGCGTCGGCCCAGGCGGGTTCTTCGAATTCGGTTGCGATCTGGTCTTCAAGAAAAGTCTGGACGGCGGGGTCGAGCGCATTCCAGGCGTCGAGATTGACAGCGGTGATGACCGGGTCCCAGCCGCCGAGCGGGAGATTGACCAGATGTGTCGATGATTCGTACCAGCCCGAGGCATAGCCCGAACCCGCACCGGTAACCGCGCAATCGATGACGCCGCGTTCGAGCGCGCCGGGGACTTCGGAAAACGCCATGGTGATGCCTTCGGCGCCCAGTGCTTCGAGGAACAGCGACGTCATGCGGCCAGAGCCACGGATCTTTTTGCCTTCAAGATCGGCAAGACCACTGATCTCGGCGTTGCAGAAGACGATCTGCGGGGGATAGGGGGCGATGGCGAGCATGTGGGAATTGAAGCGGGTTTCCATGATCTCGGCAACCATGGGCTTGGCCGCTTCGGTCATGGCGTAGGCCGTTTCGGCATCGGTGGCGATGAGGGGGACATCGAGGCCTTCAAGCTCGGGGGCATCGGCGACTGTGTAATCGCCAACCGTCATGCCGATCTCGAACACGCCATCGCCGAGCATGCGGAAGACGTCGGCGCCGGCAACGCCCATCTGATCGAAGGTGGTCATGTTGACGGTAATCGCTCCGCCCGAGGCCTCGGGGACGGTTTCTTCCCAGAAGCTGCGCTCGAACTGCTGGTAGAGCGGCAGGTTGGACCAGCTGCCGACCACGTTGAGGGTGGTTTCAGGCAGGTCCTGGGCGAGGGCCGCGGCGGGGGCCAGGGCGATGGAGGCGAGGAGGAGAGGTCTTAGCGCTTTCATTTCAGTTCCCTTTGCGTTGGTTGATCATGCCGCTTGTGCGGTCTTTTTGCATGTCCGGTCTCAGCCGATATCGGCCCTGAGATCGGTGACGAGCATGTGCCCGGGTTCGTGGGTTATGGCGATGGGCGGCCTTGCATGGCGGATGGCCGATTGGGGGGTGACGCCGCAGGCCCAGAAGACCGGGACGTCGCCATCATGGATATCGGGGGCATCGCCGAAATCGGGGGCCGTAATGTCGGAGATGCCGATGGCTGCAGCGTCGCCGAGGTGGACGGGGGCGCCGTGGGCTTGCGGCAGATAGGACGAGAGGACGATGGCGCGGATGGCGTCGGCCGGGGTGAAGGGGCGCATGGAGACGACCATGGGACCGCCGAAGGGGCCGGCACGCTCGGTCTGGATGTTGGTGCGATACATGGGCACGTTGCGGCCGGCGTCGATATGGCGGACGGGGATGGCGGCGCGCAGGAGGGCGGTTTCGAAGGAAAACGAGCAGCCAAGAACGAAGGTCACGAAATCATCGCGCCAGAGGGCGTTGAGGTCGGTGAGGGCTTCGGCGGGTTCACCGTCGCGGAAGACGCGGTAGCGGGGGACGTCGGTGCGGATGTCGATATCGGCGCCGAGGGTGGGGAGAGAAGGGTCGCCGGGTTCGGAGACGCCGAGAATGGGGGCGGGCTTGGGGTTGCGGGTGCAATAGCGCAGGAAATCATCGGCCAGGGCGCGGGGCAGGATGACGATATTGCCCTGCTGGAAGCCCTGCGCCAGCCCGGAGGTCGGACGATCCCACAATCCGGCGCGGCAGGCGGCGCGCAGGGCGGCGCCGGTATCGAAACGCTGGAGGGTGGCGGCATCATCCATCAAGGGCTGTTCCCGTCTGCGGTGCGCGGCGAAGCGATCACCAGATCTGATGGGTTCAGTTAAGCGCCTTGATGGGCGATGAGTCGAATTTTAGTTTTTGATCGATCCCGATCAATTGGATTTATCGGTTTTGTCCGATTTCGATCGATGGGACGATATCGGCATAGCGGCTTTCGGTGAGCGGGGCGCCGGTCTTAAGGTGGCCGACGAGGTCTTTTGTGGTCGAAGCGCGGGTGAGCATGGCGCAGGTGACATCGCCGGCAAGAACGCGGGTGGCGTGCCAGCAGTTTTGAGCCATGACGACCCCCTGCCCCGGGGCGATGGCGAAGGCCTTTAGCGTTTGCGGGTCGGGCGTGCCGTCGGGGGCGGAGCGGGCGACGATGTGGACGATGGTGCCGGTGAGGGGAATGAGGGCCTGTTGGGTTGCCGTGTGGGCTTCGAGCCGGGCAATGGCGGGATCGGGGCTGCGATAGACCACCCAGAGGATTTCGGTTTCCGCCTCGCCGGAGGCAAAGCCGTGCTCGTGCCAGAAATCGGAGGCGGGGGAGAAAAAGCCGGTGTCGGGGGTGTGGCGGGCGGCGAAACCGAGCGCGGTGCCATAGAGGGCGAAGGCGTCTGGCGTGAGGGGTTCGATGGAGATCATCCGGGGACCGATAAGATTGGACATGGTGCGCAGGATGAGACCTTCGCCCGCGCATGCCAAGTCCCCCGACGGCGATATTGCCTCGGTTTTTGATGGGATGAACGGCATGGGGCGATGAACGCTCCGCACTGTATTTTTTGTATATGAAGCGTCCATCGCCCCATGCGCTCCGGGTTTTGGGCTGTACGTTCCCTCGCTCAGGGACACGTTCGTCCCTGTCGGTGTTGCGGGCCGAACTAAAGCCAGCCTCGCGGAAGTGGAACGCTCGCCTCCGGCAGGACGACTCCCGCCGAACCAGAGCCAAACCCGCCAAACGTTCGTCGCGCTTTCGTCCATCAACCGGGTTCGTGAGAGCGAGTATGGGGCAAGGGGAGAACCCGGGGATAAGTTTGTCCCACCCGCCTCTCCTCTCCGTCTGGACGTCATCCTGGGGCCGGGAACCTGCTGCATCGGGGAGCCGGAAAGGGTTGAGGAACCTTGAGAGGGCGGCGCGCCCCACTCCTGCTGCGCTGGAAGAAGCCTCGCGGATCCCCGGGTCAAGCCCGAGGATGACGATGGGGGTGGGGTAAGCGGTGAGGATGGAGCCGCGCGGGGTAGGACCGAGGGCCACGGTGGGGGCAAGACAAACGGTGGGGTGGGAAACGAGAGCACGGTCAAGCCCGAGGATGACGCCCAGGGGTGGACTGAATGTTTGGTGATGGAGCCGAGAGCGTGACCCTCCCCATCGCTGTCCCGGACCTGATCGGGGACCCAGCAGCCTTGCCGCCCCTCCGGTGCGTGAGGAGAGGTACATGGGCCTTGACGTGCGCCGGGGCAGCGCGGGTGGGGGCAGGAGCGGAGGGAACGGGAGGGGCCGGTCGGCATTGGCGAAGACAGGCACAAGGAGGCGGTGATGTTTTTTGATGGATGGGACGATCTGGTGCGGCTGGTGGTGATCGGGGTGCTGTCCTATGTGGGGCTGGTCATCATCCTGCGGGCCACGGGCAAGCGCACGCTTTCGAAAATGAACGCGTTTGACCTGGTGATCACCGTGGCGCTGGGGTCGACCCTGTCTTCGGCGCTGCTCAGCCAGGACGTTTCGCTCTCGGAAGGGCTGTTGGCGTTCGTCCTTTTATGCGCGCTGCAATATGGGGTGACGTTCCTCTCGGTGCGATCGGACGCCGTGCAGGGGTTCGTGAAGGCCGAGCCGAGCCTTTTGTATTTCAAGGGGCGGTATCTGGACCGGCACCTCAAGCGCGAGCGGGTGACGCGCGAGGAAATTCTGGCGGCCATGCGGGCGAGCGGCGCGGGATCGCTGGGCGATGTCGAGGCCGTGGTGCTGGAAACCGACGGATCGTTTTCGGTGGTCAGAACGCTGGGGGACGATAAGGGCGCCATGGATACCGTGGAAGGGATGGCGGAGCAATCGGGGGCGTGAGGGCTGCCCGATTGCGATGGGTGACATTGGAGGGTGGGGCGGCGCCCTGCCCGATTAGATGCGCTTGAGGGTTTCGGGATCGTCCTTGCCGTCAAAGAACGTGTCCAGCGCCTGCCGGAATTCGGGCTGGTCGGGGGCGGCGTGGGCGAAAAGGGTCATTGACGAGCGGAACTTGAGATCATCCGGGGCGCCGAAGATGGCGTTGGCGGATTTTTCGGGATGGGCGAGGACGGCGCGGGTGCAGTCGAGCAGGCGCGGGCCGAGGATTTCGTGGGCGAGATAGGCGCGCGCTTCGTCCAGAGAGCCGAGCGCGTAGCGCTGGCTCATGGCGCTCATGCCCAGCCCGGCGATCTGCGGGAAGATGAACCACATCCAATGGGTGCGCTTGTGGCCGGCGCGGAGTTCGGCGAGGGCGGTTTCGTAGATGGGGGCTTGGGCGGTGAGGAAGTGGTTCACAGACAGTATGGGTTCGCAATTTTGCTTGCACAATTGAATTTCATACCGATCTATTTTATTCACCAAGCTGAAAAATATGTGATCGTTCTGTGAATGAACGAAATTCTGGTGAACTTGCCAATATGAACCCCTACCGCAAAGCACCAATCGTTGAGGCGGTCTTGGACTTCTCCTTTGTTTCCACGCTCTCAGCGCGAGAGATGGAAAGGTTGCGGGACAAGCTAAAGAAGCGCTTTCCAGCAATTAAGGACAGATTAAATATAGAGGTCGAGGTTAGAGATGCTCGCGCGGCCGCCAGAGCAACACCACACGGATTTCAAATGAACGCCGCAAATGGCTCAGATGCAGTCATTGTTCGGCCGGACGGATTTTCAAATATTCGGCTCGCTCCATATGTTAGCTGGGCTGAATTTGAAAAAAAATCTCGGGAAAATTATAAAATACTTACTGAATTGCTTGGCCACCTTTCTGTGAAACGAATAGGACTCAGATATATTAACCGAATAGACGTTCCTGATGAGGAAATTATAGGAAAAGAACTAAACGTATTGTTTTCTTGCTTTATTCCTCAAATGGCAAACTGCATCCAAGACCTCTTTACGTTCGAAAGCTCCGGTAGAATTTCGGAGGACGCGACGAAACATGCCGTCAACTACCGTATTGCATCAACGACGCCAGCCCTAATCGATCATCAATCCTTCATGTTAGACATTGATGCATTTTGCGAATCTCTTGACCTTGGCAAATCAGAAAAACTCTGGTCGACTGTTAACGAATTACGCACTGCTAAGAACAATATATTCGAAAGCACCATTACTGAAAAAGTGAGAGCTCTATTTAAATGACCTCGCTACCGTCGCTACGACTCGGAAAATCCTGGAATTTCCAGCTTTCGCCCACATGGACAGAGAATTGGCCGTCTGGCGCTGGACGCCCAACTAGCGCCCCAAAGTCGAGCTCAGGCTTTGCGAGCGAAGCATTGGCGCACGCTGACCTCAAGCCTTACAATTCGATCGTCGCTTCAGCGCATGGGAACATCCAGCACGTTAAGACGGTAAGCGGCACGAAAAGTACCGAAGAGGAATTATTCGACACAGCAGTCGATTTAAAGGTCGCAACCGCGACATATGCCATGCATTTACCGTTGCCAGTCAGAGACCGGCTTTTTAATGAATTTGATTATCTACTTAGCGACGACGCTTGGGAACCGGGCGACAAGCTGCCGAGTGTTACGTCTTATAAGCAATTTCTTCGATGGATGATCTTCACGAGTGATACGTCTTGGTGCTCATTGGGAATTTCCGATTCCGGCGACATCCTTGTAGCATGGATTGGGGAATTTGGTCAGATGACTGCCAAGTTCGCAGACACCGTTTCATGGACTCACAGAATAAATTCGCCAGACGGCCAACAGGCCTCTGCTGGCGAATACACGTTAGTGCATTTTGCTAGACAGTCGAAAAACTTTCTCGAACAGTTGCATGAAGTTAAATAATATTCCAGATGATCACCATGTCGTAAGGCACTGCAAAAGAAAGTTCCTCATACGGAACGGGGAAGAAATTGTAGGCGTTCATCCAGATTTTCTCTACTTGCGGCGAGAAATCGGAGGGCAGACCGGCCCCGAAACATATCTATCTGCCTTTTATTTTGAGTTTTTCGCTGGTGACGACCACAAGAAGGCGGAGAGTTGCGCGGCAGCCCTTCCATTTGGCACGAAAGGCGGCGCAATGGTCCGCTTGAATGCAGGCTCGATCAGAGATCAGGGTAATAAACATCAGGTCAAACTGAGAGTCACCCACGAGTACTCGAATAAGTCCATTCCATCGAAAGCGCGAATAGACGGCATGCCCCTTGAGCCTCATTTGGAGTTAGCGGCAGCCATTTGTGGAAATTCTATTGTTTCCATACATTCGCCTTAGCTAATGCGCCTCTTCCCAGTTCTCCGCAGCTTTCGCATCCACCTGCAACGGCACTGACAATCTCAGCGCCGGTTCGGCTGCGCCTTCCATCACCCGCTTGATGATCGGGATGGCCTGTTCGGCCTTGTCGGCGGGGGCTTCGAAGATCAGTTCGTCGTGGACCTGCAGGAGCATATCGGCGGGCACGTTTTCCTCGGTCAAAATGCGCTCCATGCGGATCATGGCGCGGCGGATGATATCGGCGGCGCTCCCCTGGATGGGGGCGTTGATCGAGGCGCGTTCGATGAAGGCGCGTTCCGACGGGTTTTTGGTGTTGACGTTTTCGAACGGGATCTTGCGGCCGAAAATGGTCGAGACGTAGCCTTGCGCTTTGACGATGCGGCGCTGTTCGGCCATGTAATCCTGAATGCCGGGGAAGCGGGCGAAATAGGTCTTTATGTACTCCCCTGCCTCGCCACGCGAAATGCCGAGCTGGTTGGCGAGGCCAAAGGCGGAAATGCCGTAGATGATGCCGAAATTGATCGCCTTGGCGCGGCGGCGGACCATGGGGTCCATGCCTTCGATGGGGACGTTAAACATTTCGGACGCCGTCATGGCGTGAATGTCCAGACCTTCCTCGAAGGCATCCTTTAGCGCATCGATATCGGCGATGTGGGCGAGAACGCGCAGCTCGATCTGGGAATAATCGGCGGAAATCAAAAGATTGCCCGGCGCGGCGACGAAGGCTGTGCGGATCTTGCGGCCATCCTCGGTGCGGATGGGGATGTTTTGCAAATTCGGTTCGTTGGACGAAAGGCGCCCGGTGGCGACCGAGGCCTGATTGTAGGAGGTGTGGACGCGGTTGGTGCGCGCATTGATATAGGTGGGCAGCGCGTCGGTGTAGGTCGAGCGCAGCTTGGTGACGCCGCGCCAATCGAGAATGGTCTGGGCCAGCGGCACCTCTTGGGCGGCCAGATCGTCGAGCACCGAGGCGCCGGTGGCCCAGGCGCCGGTCTTGGTTTTGGTGCCGCCTTCCAGCCCCATCTTGCCGAACAGGATATCGCCCAATTGCTTGGGGGAGCCGAGATTGAACTTTTCGCCGGCCAGCGCGTGGGCGGTTTCCTCTAACGCGGCGGCGCGCTGGGCGAAATCGCCCGAGAGGCGCGACAGGATCTGGCGATCGACCGAAACGCCGCGCGCTTCCATGCGGGCGAGGACCGGGGTCAATGGGCGATCGAGGGTTTCATAAACGGTGGTGACGCCCTGGGCGACGAGGCGGGGCTTTAAAATATGCCAGAGGCGCAGGGTGATATCGGCGTCTTCGGCGGCGTATTTGGCGGCGGGCCCGATTTCGAGCTTGTCGAAGGTGAGCTGGTTCTTGCCGGTGCCGGCCAGATCGGTGAATTTGAGGCAGGTGTGATCGAGCCAGCGCAGGGCGAGCGCATCCATGCCGTTGTTGCGCGCGCCATCGAGGGCGTAACTCATCAGGAGCGTATCGTCGATGGGGGCCATGGTGATGGCATAGCGGGCAAAAATGCCCATGTCGTATTTGACGTTCTGGCCGATTTTCAGGATTGCCGGGTCTTGCAGCACCGGGCGCAGCATGTCGAGGGCGAGGCGCATATCCATCTGGCCCTCGGCGCGGCCGCCGCCGAACATGTCGTCATTGCCGGTGGTGTGGCCGAGCGGGATATAGCACGCCTTGCCGGGGCGCGTGGACAGGCAGATGCCGACCAGATCGGCGGCCTGATTGTCGAGCCCGGTGGTTTCGGTATCGACGGCGACGTGGCCGGTGGCGATGATATCGGCGATCCAGGCGGCCAGGGCGGTCTCGTCGCGGACGATCTCGTAATCGTCGAGATTGCAGGGGATGGCGCGGATGGTTTCGAGCACTTTTTCGGCGTGGGCGTCGGGGCCGGCCACGCCCGAGGCGGGGGCCGGGCCATCGGAGACATCGACGGCGCCGGGGATCGAGGCGCCCTTGACCGCCAGTTCGGGATCGGGCTCGAAATCGTCGGGGTCGACCTCGAGCAGCGCGGCGATGCGGCGGGTGATGGAGGTGAACTCCATGGCCTTTAGGAACGGGATCAGCGTTTTGGCCTCAAGCGGTTCGCGGGCCAGGGCGTCGAAGGGGAGTTCGACCGGGGTGTTGCAATCGAGCGCGACCAGCTTTTTGGAAATGCGGGCCAGTTCGGCGTTTTCGATGATCGATTCGCGGCGCTTTTGCTGCTTGATCTCGGAGGCGCGGGCCAGAAGGGTTTCGACGTCGCCATATTCATTGATGAGCAGGGCGGCGGTCTTGATGCCGATGCCGGGAATGCCGGGGACGTTATCGACCGGATCGCCGCACAGGGCCTGAACGTCGACCACCTTGTCGGGGGTGACGCCGAATTTTGCGACCACCTCGTCCGGGCCGATCCAGCGCAGGGGCGGCTGGCCGGGACGGGCGATGGTATCGAGCATGGTGACGTTGGGGCCGACAAGCTGCATCAGATCCTTGTCGGAGGAGACGATGGTGACCTTGCCGCCCGCGTCGCGGAACTGGCAGGCGTAAGTTGCGATGATGTCGTCGGCCTCGAAGCCTTCCTGCTCGATCGAGGGCAGGCAGAAGGCGCGGGTGGCGGCGCGGGTGAGCGGGAACTGGGGGATCAGGTCTTCGGGCGCTTCGGGGCGATGGGCCTTGTACTGATCGTAAAGATCGTTGCGGAAGCTCTTGCCGGAATAATCGAAGATCACCGCGAAATGGGTGGGCTCGTTTTCGCCCTTTAGATCCTCGGTGAGCTTATAGAGCATGTTGCAAAAGCCCGAGACCGCGCCGACCGGCAGGCCATCGGACTTGCGCGTCAAAGGCGGCAGCGCGTGATAGGCGCGGAAAATGAAGGACGAGCCGTCGACGAGGACGAGATGCATTTAGGGCTCCCCGGGGCGCGGTGACGCGCCTTTACGATTCTGGTTGGGCGGACTTTCGCGCGATTATGCCGAACGGGCAAGCTTCGTGGCGATCAGGGACGGCCGGCGGGGGAGCGGACGCCCATGAGCAGTGCCCAATAGGTGCCGTAGGTG
The DNA here is from genome assembly GCF_963972885.1 of uncultured Pelagibacterium sp. Taxonomy (NCBI): domain Bacteria; kingdom Pseudomonadati; phylum Pseudomonadota; class Alphaproteobacteria; order Hyphomicrobiales; family Devosiaceae; genus Pelagibacterium; species uncultured Pelagibacterium sp. Next base: position 31,038 of record NZ_CAXAXY010000024.1, read on the forward strand.
TTATACGTCGTGGCCGGGCCGCGCTCGATTGCGATGCCGAACTGGACGTAATCGGGGTTGACCATGGTCTTGTGGTGGGAGGGCGATTTGAGCCAGCCGTCGATGGTCGCGTCGAGATTGGGTGAGCCGCCGGCGAGGTTTTCCCCTGCCCCACCGCCAAAGCCCATGCGGCGCAGGCGGGTGTGAAGGGTCTGTTCGGGGGCGGCGGTGTGCGCCACGAGCGAATTTTCGGCCATCAGGCGGGCCTGTTCCTCGGCGACTTTTTGCAGGGTGGCGTTGTGGGTGAGCAGGGGCAGGTCGCGCTCGGCCCGCATGGCGTTGAGCTTTTCGGTGGCTTCGGCAATCGAGACCGAGGACACAGGGGCGGCCCGCTCGGTGGTCATGATGACGGCGCCCGAGGAACAGGCGGCCAAAACGAATGCGGCGCCGCCGGATGCGGAAAGGGTGAGGAATCGGCGGCGGGTGATTTCAATCATTGGGGGACTTTAGCGAAACGGGCTCACTTTGGAAGCTGTTAAAGTGGCGCAGACATGAGCAGATATCCCCCTTGCGCTCGGCGGCCAATCTCCCTATAACGCGCCGTCTCCGGTTGGCCCAATGGGTCCGCCGCAGGTTTCTATTGTACGGACCGTCCGGCCAAAAGGCATGCCGTGGCGGTTCATGAAAGCGGAAGCCCGGACCATCAGGGCATCCATCAAGATCAAAAAGGACCCGCAAAATGCCCAAGATGAAGACCAAGTCTGGCGCCAAGAAGCGCTTCAAGGTGACTGCCACCGGCAAGGTCATGGCTGGCCCCGCCGGCAAGCGCCACCGCCTTATCAGCCACAACGCCAAGTACATCCGCTCCAATCGCGGCACCTCGGTCATGTCCGAGCCAGATGCCAGGATTGTCAAGAAGTACATGCCGTACGACCGCTAAGCGGCCGCCCGCTAGAGCGTTCACGTCAGATTTGAGGAATTGAGATATGTCCCGCGTTAAAAGAGGCGTTACCGCCCACGCCCGCCACAAGAAGGTGATCAAGGCCGCCAAAGGCTATTACGGTCGCCGGTCCACCAATTACCGCTCCGCCGTACAGGCCGTCGAGAAGGCCGGTCAGTACGCCTATCGCGACCGCAAGCAGAAAAAGCGCAATTTCCGCGCCCTGTGGATCCAGCGCATCAACGCCGCCGTGCGCAGCCATGGGTTGACCTATGGTCGATTTATCGACGGCCTCAGCAAGGCTGAGGTTGCCGTGGACCGCAAGGTTCTTGCCGATCTGGCAGTGCGCGAACCGGCCGCTTTCGAAGCGCTGGTTGTCAAGGCCAAGGAAGCCCTCGCCTATCTGGGCGACGTCGAAGCGACCACACACGAGCGCATTTCCGCCTAAAAGGCATCTGCGACTCCTCCAGCCTTTATGGATCGCGTTGTCGAACCGAAAAACCGGTTCCCACTTTCTGACAACGCTCCAGCCCGCTGAGGCCGAATTTGAAAGCCTTGCGCTGCCCCTTTTGGGGTGGCGTGAGGCTTTTTCGTTTGCTACCGCTTCGCCCGCGTAAAAAGTTTCCCATGTTAGAGAACATCATGTCCGACGAGATCGCCGACCTCAGCCAATCGATCCATGCCGCCATCGCCGAGGCGCAGGACGAAGCCGCGCTCGAAGTGGTGCGCGTTTCAAGCCTGGGCAAGAAGGGGTCGATCTCGGCGCTGCTTGCCACGCTGGGAAAAATGACCCCCGAGGACCGCAAGGAGAAGGGCCCCGCGATCAACGGGCTCAAAGCCGAAATCGGGGCTGCCATCGAGGCAAGGCGCGAGGCGCTGGCGGCGGCGGCGCTCGAGATGCGCCTCAAGACCGAAAAGCTCGACGTGACCTTGCCGCTGCGTCCGGCCCCCACCGCCATCGGACGCGTCCACCCGGTGAGTCAGGTGATCGACGAGATCACCGCGATCTTTTCGGACATGGGTTTTGCGATTGCCGAAGGGCCGGACGTCGAAACCGATTACTATAATTTCACCGCGCTCAATTTTCCCGAGGGCCATCCGGCGCGCGAAATGCACGATACGTTCTTTTTCGAGCCCGATGCCGAGGGGAACCGCAAGCTTTTGCGTACCCACACCTCGCCGGTGCAGGTGCGCACCATGGAACAGAGCGAGCCCCCGATCCGCATCGTCATTCCCGGCCGCACCTATCGCAACGACTCCGACCAGACCCACACGCCGATGTTTCATCAGGTCGAGGGGCTGGTCATCGACAAGCAGAGCCATATCGGGCAGCTGCGCTGGGTACTCGAAGAGTTCTTGAAAGCGTTTTTCGAGGTCGAGAGCGTTACGACCCGGTTTCGTCCGAGCTTTTTCCCCTTTACCGAGCCGTCCATGGAAGTGGACGTGCAATGCGACCGCTCGGGCAACGAGGTGAAAATCGGGCAGGGCAATGACTGGCTGGAAATTTTAGGCTGCGGCATGGTGCATCCCAATGTGATCGAAGCCGGCGGGCTGGACCCCGATGTCTATCAGGGCTTTGCCTGGGGCATGGGAATCGACCGGCTCGCCATGCTCAAATACGGAATGGCCGATCTGCGCGCGTTCTTTGACGCCGACAAGCGCTGGATCGACCATTACGGGTTTCGGCCGCTCGATCTGCCGACGCTGTTCGGTGGATTGTCGAGCTGAGTTTTTGAGCAGGATTTTAAGGTAGAAGACAAATGAAGTTCACGCTGTCCTGGCTCAAGGATCACCTCGAGACCACCGCTCCCAATACCGAAATCATCGACACGCTGACCATGGTGGGTCTCGAGGTCGAGGAGGTGACCGATACCGGCGCGGCGCTGAGAAGCTTTGTGACGGCCCATGTGGTCTCGGCCGAGCAGCACCCCAATGCCGACAAGCTGCGGGTGTGCAAGGTGGATGCGGGCACAGGCGAGTTGATCGACGTTGTGTGCGGGGCGCCCAATGCCCGTACGGGGATGAAATCGGTCTTTGCCTTTGCGGGCACCTATATCCCCGGCAAGGACATCACCATTGGCAAGGGCAATATCCGCGGACAGGTGTCCAACGGCATACTGTGCTCGAATGCCGAGCTGGAACTGTCCGACGATCATGACGGGATCATCGAGCTGCCCGAGGACGCGCCGATTGGCGTGCCCTACCCCGATTATGCGGGGATCGACGAGGTGGTCATCGATATCGGGCTGACCCCGAACCGGGGCGACTGCGCCGGAGTGCGCGGCATTGCACGCGATCTGGCGGCAGCGGGCGTGGGCGATTTCAAGGACCCTGCCATCAGGCCAATTCCGGCAAGCGCTGGGGCATCGCCCATTGCGGTGAGCGTGGATGGCGACATCTGCAAGATGTTTGCCGGCCGCCTGATCCGAAACGTTACAAACGGCCCTTCCCCGCAATGGATGCAGGAGCGGCTGCGCGCCGTGGGACTGCGTCCTATCAACGCACTTGTCGATATCA
>NZ_CAXAXY010000025.1:0-33749 GCF_963972885.1 uncultured Pelagibacterium sp.
ATTGGATGCCGATAACCCCCAAACCGGGGTCAATATTCCATGCCGAATGACAGCCATGATTTCAGCGAATGTGGCCTTGAGGCTCTCTGTGCTGGCATTTCCAAATCCGAGAAAGTCAGCATCGCGCGTCTCGCGGTTGCCCCCCTCGATCCAAAGCGTCAGGAGCATACCCCCCTTCAGGATAAAGCGATCACTGTGAGCCGATATCGAAAGGCGATAGAGCAGTCGTTCAAGCGCGTAGCGGACCAGCACGACATCGTATACGCGACCCTCGTTGCGTGCGAGGTTCAGCAGCCTTTGCTTGATCGATGCAGCCTGATTTGTGGTCGTCCTACCCATTCGACGTCAGCGCCTCGAGATAAGGTCGCATGATCCGCCAGGCCCCTGCTCCCATTGCCGTTTCTGCGATCGCGCCAGGCGTGGCCTTGCGCTGTTCAAGTGCCGCGCGAAGCCCCTCGACGGCAATTGAGCGGTCGACCAGCTTGCTGTTGCGAAAGATGTCGGCAAGGGTTTTTGGCACCGAGAATACGGGCACATCGACGCCTGATATCCAGTGATGCTCGATTCCCTGCTGCATGTACTTGTCGCGAAATTCGACGATGCGGATCGGGGGATAAGCCGGGGCCGGCGCCCAGTCCCTTGTGCTGATAGCAACCCAGATCTTGCGAGGCATCTGATCAGTCAGCCCATGGAAGGCCAGTGCCGAGGTCATGGCAATGACTCCCTTCGGAACCAGTTTTGCAGCTTCGGCCAGTGCCTGTTCGGTGTCCACGTCGCTGTCGGCGCGCTGGTAGAGACCGCGGGAGATGCGAACAATTTCTCCATCATCCACAGCACGTTTGATCGTCTGGCCGGCGATCCCGACCTTGCGAAGCTCATATGCGCGCACAATCGGCTTTGAACGGAGAAGGACCATCAGTTGGTCACGCTGGGTTCGTCCTGTCTGTGCCATATCGTTACATATCCTGGGTCTAATTTGATTCACACCCAGGTTTTGTAACACTTTCGCGCGTGACAATTCCTGGGTCTGTTTTCTTCGACACCCAGGTTTTGTAACGCACAGATTCTTTCTCCGCCAGCCCGAACGAACGGTGTCGCAACACAAAGAAGGCTCCTGGAAGCCGACGAACCTGCGGGAATCCCATGCAGGACATTTCAGACAGCCGAGGTTTGGCCTACACTCCAGAAAGGAGGGCCCGACATGATCCTGCAAAGGCCGCAAGACATTTTCACGATTTCCATTGGGGATACCGTTACAAAAAGAAATCTCTTTGACCTGATTCAGTATTCGAAGATCGAAGAGTCCGAATTCTGGGGCGGCCCGGAATTTTCGATAGGCAACACGCCCCAGCAAGGCATCAACTGGATCGGCGCACCACCGCTCGTTCATGGTGTCATCATCAAGGCCCGCCACGGGTCCTATGAACATGACGGCTGGGCAGACCAAGGCTGGAACGCGTATCGCTACTCGTTCAAGGCGCGAAATTCTGTAGTTTCATATCATGAGACGGCGAACAGGGTTCTCATTTCCCAGCCGCAATACTCCTACCCCATTCTGCTCTTCACCGAGCAAAAGGCAGAATGGGTATTCGAAGGACAGTTCGCCGTTACTGAAATTGCGGACCTCTATGTGTTTCTGGAACGGCAAGGCCGGTCCACGACCGTGGCAACGGCACCGGACGAAATCACATTCCGCGAAGGGGGACGTCGGTATGCCACCCACCTCCTTGCCGAAAGAAGCAGAAGCCGGATCGAATTCCTGAAGACCACATCCTCCTCAACATGCGACATATGTGACGAGGAATTCGCTACCCGCTATGGTGTGAGCTACATCGAGGCCCATCACAAGGTGCCGATATCGACCTTCACGTCGGCATACACAGCGAAACCCGATGACCTGGCACTCCTGTGCCCGAACTGCCACAAGGCCGTCCACATCTACATGAAGCAGAACGACAGCACCTACGCCGAAATCAAGGACATGTTGCAAAGCCGCATACACCAACTCCGATCCACCGATACTGCAACATTGACATAATGGAGAGTGGCATCCGGCAATGCAGGTGCGTGGCCAACAACCTCCGACGCTGACCAGAGCGTGCCATCGAAAGAGGCACTTTCACACGCGGGTAACTCAGTGTCCTCCGTCGATAGTGCGCTCCTCATACTGAGCCCTTAATCGGTGCCGCCTCCAAATCAGGCCTATCAAAGAAGCCTCGGGCGATCGCTTGAACTTTCGTAACCGAGAACCATTTCACGGACGTTTTTCCACCATTCTGCAATGCCGGTTCCGCGCTTTTCCGTTCAACTGAACTGTTATTCGGCATTGAATATTGGATGCTGTTTGACATGGGTGTTGCGCCACTCCTCGTAGAATACGGCGCTGGCACCAGCAGTTGCGACGTCGGTGGCACGCTTGTCCATGTAGAAGGCCTCCAGATCCTTAATCGAATAGCCCTTTTCGGACGCCACCATCGCACCAGAAACGACCCTGAACAGGTCGACGAAACGCCGCTCGCGCTGTAGCTGATCCATCGCCGCCTCGCCAGTACGGTGCTGGGCCGTCAAGCGCCGGAGGGCGGCGATCTCGTAGTTGGCGTAGTGGAAGATATGCGCGTTCGGATAACGCTGCATCCGCTCGACCAGAAACGCCAGAAGGTTGGCCGTGGCGCGCCCCTCCTCCTCGCGGGTATGAGCCCAGAAGGCCCGGAATTTCCAATCTTTGTCCTCACAGTACCAGACGCCGTGGAGGTACTCGAGCCCGTCGGGAAAGTAAGGATCGCCCTCAATGTCATAGAAGACGTCGCATTCGTCCGGCGGAGGCAACATACCGAAACCCTTTCCGGGTTCGGCATCACGCAGCTCGAACGACGGAGGTCCGCCGGCGCGGCGCGCCGACTGCAGGCGGGCCTGCGATACGAGTCTGCGCAGTGTTTCCATCGTCATCCTGGGAACACGGTCATGCTGGGCGGCAAGCCCTGCCATGGTGGTAACGCCAGCAGCCTCCAGTTTCTGCCGTTGGGATCGGCTGATGCCCGCTACGAGCGCTAGGCTATCCTCGGCCTCCCACTGCTCGGCGCAGCGGTCACTCCAGCGACACAAACTGCATGCCGAAACCGGGTCGAGTTCGGTCTCGGGACGCTCGACCAGGAAGCCTCGAGCATCCGACGCGCGTGCCGAGCACAAGACGTGCGTATAAATCTCGGTTCCCGTGCATCCGTTGCGCTCGAATAGTCCTTTCCGAGAAGCTTTGATCCGACCAAAAATTGTACCGAGGATCATTCCAGTAGTTTAGTCTTTGTAGCGGCACCGCCTTGCGCTCGCTCAAAGAACCCAAGAGCGCCAGGATGGGCTCTCTGTTGGCGTTGTAGGCCGCATGCCCGTCAGTATGATCGCGGTGCGAAACGCGAAGATCGATCCTTTGAATAAGCTCGGCTTCGCTCTCGCTGAGATCAATATGATATTTCTTCACTTTTCCTTTCTTTCGGTGCGTGGCCCATCCTGTGCGGCGTTCCTAGTCACGCTGGCTTCTCTGGTAGAGTTCAAGGACCCATGGGGAATGGTGGTGCTCTTGATACACTAGGCTGAGGTGCTTCTTTGGCCGTGTCACACCGACGTAGAACAGCCGCCTCGCTTCGCGAAGCCCCGCCGGAGTGCGGCTGTCGCGTTCGCTCGGGATGTCGCTGGCGTTGACGCCATACATGATGACGGCGTCGAACTCCCTGCCCTTGGCGCTATGCAGGGTGCTGAGGTTTACGCGTCCCGCACCTTCGACACGCCCCGCGAAGTGAGCGAGCGGAAGATCGAGATCTCGTGTCGGATCTGTGTTGGTGATCATTTCGTCGCAGACGTTCCATTCGACTTCCGAATTTCGGGCGACATCGCGCCAAGGCGTGATGATTTTTCGCTGGAAGCGCTCCAGCCATGTATGCGTTGTCTCCTGCCTCCCGATCGAGGCATTGAGGAAAGTCATAAGCTGCGCGGACAAATCCTGATGCTCGCGTTCGCTGGCATGCCGCCCGAATACGAGCGCGACAGCCTGCGACAGAAGCCGTGCATACGGCGGATCAGCATCTCTCCATCCCCCGGTCACCCAGCGAGCACAATCTTCAATGAACCGCGCCAGGCGCGAGTTTCGTCTAACGAGGGCATTGGTGTCTGTTCGGACAAAGGGAATGCCGGCTTCCTTCAGCGCATTCGCGACCTTGTCGCCAAGCCACGCCGCTCGATAGAGGATCGCGATTTTCCCAAGCTCGAACCCTTGTTCGACGAGCTTTGGGATTATCGTGACGGCAATGGCTTCGGCCTGCGAGTCGTGACCATAGGGGACGTGCCAAAAGCTCAGATCCCCTTCGGGGGCGCCATCGACACCACGATAATCCCGCTCTTCGCCCAGCGCGCCCAGCGATGCGCGAATGATCTTGCCTCCTGAACGGTAATTGAAACGCAGCCTGATGGTCCGCACATCAGCGCGCCGGGTTAGGTTTTCGAGCAATTCAGGATTGGCCCCGGCAAAGGCGTAGATAGACTGGTCGGCATCGCCGACAGCGAAGAGCCGGATTCCGCCCTCAAAACACAGGAGCAGGACGAGCTCATGCAGCGCGTGGCCGAGATCCTGGTACTCATCCACAAAAAGCACCGGAAACCGTGCGCGCAGAGCGTCCCGAATCCAGAGATGCTCTTTGATCATGCGATAGGCGAGAAGCGGCATATCGTCGAAATCAAGCAATCCCTGACGGCGCAGTGCTGCCTCATAAGCCTCGATGAAAGCCGCCAGTTCCGGATTTCGCCCACGCCACTCGGGCCGCGAGCGATCGACGTCGCGCTTGCGCTTCTCGGACGCGAACTCCCACCGCCGGTGCGGATCATCGCCGCCATTGATGACGTTCCGGTACGCCACCTCCACCGCAGCTCTCGCTTCCAATCGCGTCGCGACCCTGAGATCAGGTGGAAGGCCCGTCGGCACGCAGCGGACATAAGGACCAATCACTTGACTGAGCGCGAAGCCGTGCACCGTGCCGATGAAGGCGCGCTCGCCGGGAGTAACGCCGAGGCGGGCAAGACGTGTTTCGAGTTCGATCACACACTCGTTGTTGTAGGTGATGCAAGCGACGCCTCGCGGTTCGACCACCTCCTGTGCCAAGACCCGGGCCATAGCCGCCGTCAGGGTTTTGGTCTTCCCACTTCCGGGGCCGGCCAGCACGACGCAATGGCCGGGCTCAACGACGGCCGCTGCCTGTTCCGGATTCGCTTTGAGTTCAGCAAGGGCCTGAGCGAGGGCGCGATCGTTAGGCATGCTGGACCGCGGCAACCACTGAAGTGATCGCACTTTCGATATAGGTTGGCGACTTAAGACCCACCGCCTTCTTCGCCAGCCTGGCTCCGAGCCGTCCCTTTCCGATGCTCGCGATCATGGCGAGTAGCTGCGCGGCATCGACCGCCGCGCCGCCTCGCCAAGCCGCGATCCGTGCCGTCCGCACCGAGCCGAAGTCCTGTTGTTCCAAAATGTCGAGCAGCGGATGCAGCAAGGCGGGCGTGTTGGCGACGGATACCTCGAAGGTCTGGTCGTTGAGGAAAACGCGCGTTTTCGCCGCGTCTACGCTGAACGCGGCATGGTCCATAGCTTCCCACTTCGCCAACTGCGGTGGTGACAGCAGCGGCTGACCACGAATCGTGAGCATGTCCTGCCAAAGGTCCAGCGTTCGCTTCCGTCCGAGCGGAGGCTTGCTTCCGTCGAGAGGATCCCAGTCGGTGATCACGCAATAAGGTAGCTTCAGCGCCTCCGCGAGTTTCACATATGGGCGGAAGTTGACGCCGCCGACATTGCAGACCGTGATTCCAAGCTCGTCTAGCGAATGGCCGAGTGACGATGCGAAGGTGGGCAAGAGCGCCTCCTCCGCATCGCCCTCAACGAAAATAACGCCCTGAGCGAATAGCAGTTCGGCGCGTGTCGCATTAAGATAGGTTTCAAGATCGTCGATCTCGTCCGACGTTACCGGCAAGTTCGCCAGCGAGAACGCCTGGGTCGCCCCACCCTGCTTCTTCAACTGGACGATTGAGCGCAACGGAGTGACTGCCGCCAAAGTCGGCGAGTGGCTAGTGACGATCATCGCCTGGGACGGGTCGACGTTACCCAACAGCTTCTTGAAAACGGATCGCTGCAGCTGCGGGTGAAGATGCGCCTCGGGCTCTTCGATGCACAGGATCGAGAAGTTTCGTTCGTTCTTCTTGCGGCGCCATGAAAATTCCGCGAGCTTTAGAGCGAGCAACGCCACGTTGGCCGATCCAAGACTGGCATCCCCAATGCCACGCTTCCCGTTGTCGATGAACATCGCAATCGCCCTAAACAGGCGCAGCGGGTCAGTTGGCGCGAATCTCAAGCGAGCGTCGATGTCATGCACTTTTCCGGAAAGATGGAGGATGCCCGACCGCAACTCATCTTCCAACGTCTTAATCGTCGGAAACGTTTCGAGCGTTTTGGTCGCCTTGTCGAGCTCGGCAGCTACAGCGTCGATATCCGTGCGGCTGATCCCGGAAACCGCATCCTCGAGCAGAGGGCGCAATGGCGAACTACGCCAGTTCCCCAACTGCCCTTCAGCATCTCGCAAAGCGTCAAGCAATTCGATCGCGATGCGGCGCCGGACCCTACTGGGAAGCGAGCGGGTTTCATCGCCGCCTCCGAAAACGATAAACTCACAATCGGCACCGGATTGTGGAGCACCGGTAACCTCGGGCTTCTTGCGGAAGACGTAGCTGAGTTGCGCGATCGTTGGATCGTGCGCGGCGCGAAAATCGGTCAGGATCGCGGTCAGGGCCATATCCGTCGCGAAATCTGAAAGCTCCAGATGTACCTCGATCGGCACGCTGAAATCGGCCGGCCCTCCATCCCAGAAGTCGGTCAGCTTCAGCTGCCTGGCCGAGTCAGGGAGGGTCGGATCGAGTATGAGCTGGATTGCAAACAGAAGATTGCTTTTTCCGACTCTATTCTGCCCGAGCAACACGACATTGCCAGATAGCGGAATATCGATAGATTGAAAGTTTCTGAAGTTTCTTATGCTCAACTTGCTTAAACGCATTACACCCCCAGGCTTGTGTGTCTTTATTAGCCTAACAATTCAGTAGATCGAGAGCTTGAGCAATCATCGAGACTCGATCGAATATAGCGTAACGTAAGCAAATGATCACGCGCTCCACCCATATCGTCGACGGTTTGCTCGCTTTACGCAGTGCGCGCGCGGCAGCCGCCATCAGCGGTGCCATCGGCCGCGAAATCCTGACGCTTCCCCTTCTCGCCGGTCGCCTTGCCGGCGGGTTTACAACGCCCGCGGGGACCGATGTTCTTTACCCGACGATCCAGGCAGCACTTGCTGCAGGCGGTTTTCGAGATATTGCCGGCATCGCGGGCTTGCCAGGCATGCCACGGGCGGTCCTTCAATCGCTCGACTCGGTCTGGCGCTCGGACTTGGATTTGGCCTCGCTCGCCCACGAAGCCGTGCGGTTCCACGACCTTGCTCTGATAGAGACGCGAATCCGCGAGAGCCTACCAGCCACTCATCTGCTGCCCCGCGACCTTCGCGACGCCGCCGTCGAACGCGCTGACTACACCCGCACCGTTCTGGGCACCGTCACACTCGCCGGCATCGTCGAGGTTGATCCGGTTTGGCGTCCTCTTCTCAATGCAATCACACGCGTGGCCGACCTGTCCTGGGATATGCCGGATGGTGTTGAGCAGCCTTGGTTCGGCGGCGCCATCCGCAAGAGCGCAGCCCCTGGACCTACACATATTTCCGCCGAAGCGAGCGCAGATCCGAAATCAGAGGTCGTGGAGGCGCTGAGATGGGCTAGGCGACTGCTATCGACGGGCCAGGTCAAGGCACAGGACATCGCAATCGCCGCGACCGCGACGCAAGACTGGGACGATCACTTTCTTGCCTACGCGAGAAGTGCGGCACTGCCGGTCCATTTTTCACATGGCGTGCCGGCGTTGAGCACAGCGGATGGTCAGACCTGCGCTGCCCTCGCGGATATCCTAGGCAATGGTCTCAGCCAGGATCGCGTCTGGCGGCTACTCCGGCGCCTTCCGTCGCGGCCGTTCGCCAACTCACTTCCCGAAGATTGGTTCGCCGGCATTCCGAGAGGGGCAGCGCTACGGACACTTGATCAATGGCGCGAAGCGTTCACCGCGGCCAAGCCACAGCGGGCTACGGCCGAGCTTGCCGAGCAAACTCTTCTGCCGATCCTCGATCTCCTCGCCCGCGGACCAGAGGCTGGAGGCGAAGCCGGCATGCAGCTGTTGAGCGGCGCGAGCCTGACGATGTGGGAAGAGGCACTGCGAAGCGCCCCGCCGCATGCAATTGCACTGTCACTCCAATCATTGCGGGTCGCGGATCAACGCGAACCTGCCAATAGCGTTGTCTGGTGTCCGGCGTCGCAGTTGGTGTCGTGTCCGCGACCGTTCACACGTCTGCTTGGCTTCACCAGCCGATCCTGGCCACGATCGGACCATGACGATCCCCTCATCCCGAATCATCTGCTCGAGCGCCGCAAGCTGCATCCGGTCAGCACCGCCGAGCGAGACCGCCTTCATTTCGAGATCATAAGGGCACAAACACGCGAGCAACTGGTCATGTCGCGTGCTCAGCGAAACGCCAGAGGCAGTCAGCTATCACCAAGCACCTTATGGCCCGGAGACACAGTCGTTCACAAACGCGACCGCGTGCCAGAACACGCCTTCAGCGAAGCTGACCGGTTGTTGGCGCGCGCCCGCGACGCCGGACAGCTCGCCCATGTGCGGCAGGCTCAACTCTGCTGGCGAAACTGGCAGTGGCGTGCGGATCTCACCGCCCATGACGGATTGTCGGACGCCAATCACCCAGCGATCGAGGCCGCCCTTGTGCGGGTCCAGTCGACGACCTCATTGCAGCGCTTGCTGCGTGACCCGCTCGGATTCGTTTGGCGATATGCATTGGGCTGGCGCTCGGCTCGTCAAGAGCCCGAACCGTTGGAGCTCGATCCGACGTCGTTTGGCGAACTGGTACACGAGTTGATCAGCGGTGCGATCTCAGCGCTTGAGCCCGCGCCGGGATTTGCCCGCGCAAGCGCCAACGAAATCGAGGCAGCAATCGAAGGCGCTTCAGCGGCCGTCCTTACCTCATGGCCATTGCAACGATCGGTTCCGCCGCCGATCCTTTGGCGTCACACGGTGAAGGAAGCGGCGCGCAGGACGGCGAAAGGCCTTGCCTCCGACGATTTGGTAAGATCCGACACGCGAAGCTGGACCGAGGTTCCATTCGGCCAAATTGATTGGGTATCGGAGCAAGTGCCATGGAACGCAATGTCGGCCGTTCCGATCGAGCCGACCGACTTGATCTTCGGTGGCCGGATGGACCGATTAGATATTCGAGCGACTGGCGACGCCGCGAGGATCACAGATTACAAGAGCATCAAGCCACCTCCGAAAGCTCAACGTATCACCCTTGGACAAGGGCGCGAGCTGCAGCGCGTGCTTTACGCAATTGCCGTGCGGGCCCTACTGCCTGAGGTGAGAACAGTGGTCGCACGTCTGGTTTATTTGACAGATGACCCGGCAACGTTCCAGCTCAAGGGAGACGAACTCGACGACGCAATCACGCACGCAATTGGCTACATGTCGGCAGCAACGACAATCCTGCGCAGCGGACGGCTTGCGCCACGGTGGGAGAAAGACGTCTTCTATGACGACATGCGACTTGCGCTCCCAGCGGATCGCGAAAGCTATCTCCGTCGCAAGGCCTCGGAATTCCGCGCAGCCAACCAGCAACTCAACAAGCTCTGGAGCGCCGCGACATGACGCTCGTCGATCAGGACAACCGTAGTCGGGCAATGACAGACTTCTCGTCGATCCTGCTGGTGGAAGCGGCTGCGGGAACTGGGAAGACGTCGCTTATGGCCGGGCGCGTGGCAATGATGCTCGCCGCAGGGCACCACCCCGAAGAGATCGCCGCGATCACCTTTACCGAGTTAGCGGCAAGCCAACTTGCCTCGCGAATTAGAGAGACCGTCGACCTCCTGCTGATGGGCGTGGTTCCGGCCTTCCTAAAGGCGGTCATTCCGCAGGGGCTGTCCGACCAGCAGCGAAACGCGCTCCTTGCCGCATCCACGCAACTCGATGAGTTGACTGCCACAACCATCCACGGATTTTGTCAGGCGATCATTCGCAGCCATGGCGTCCGGGCGGGCCTTGATCCTGGCGCTCGCGTCGCCGACGCGATCGTCGCCGACAATTTGTTCATGGCAGAATTATCAGCGTGGTTCTCACGCCGGCTCGCGACTGACGCCACAGAGGACGATCCGATCGTTGTCTTGGCGGAGCAAATTCCGCTGCAGGTGGTCGACCTCGTCCGTGAACTTGCATTCCTGAGGCGCAAGCACCCCGATGCTGAGCCGATCGCTCCGCCCCGAGATCTGCGACCCGACATCGACTTCGTCCAGGCTGTCGACGACTTCGAGCGATGGAGAGCAAGCGTCGGGGACGAGGCATGGGCGCGAGAAATCGCACAGGAACTCGGGAGGCTGGCGACACGCTACCAAGGCTGCTTCGCCGGCGATCCGGATTTTCGCTCGTTGTGGCATCTCTGCGATCCAGGATCGGGCCGGTTGTTTGGACGGAAGGGATTGCAGCTCAAGACGTATGACGAGGCCGCGCGCGGTTTTGGCGCTCACAAGAATGATATTGGCGACGTTTCAGGACGGTCGCTGTTCGAGGCGGTCACCGACACGTGGAGCCAGCTCATTGGCCACATCGCGAGCAGTCTCGTCTGTTCGCTATCAAGCTCGATTGACCAACTGCTGGAGAGCTATCGCGCCCGCAAACGCGCGGCGGCGATTTTGGATTTCGACGACCTGATAGTTCACGTTCAGTCGCTTGTGCGCTCACACGAAGACGTGCGACAGGCAGTTGGGCGGCGCTATAGGTATATTCTGGTCGACGAGTTCCAGGACACCGACCGCCTTCAAAGTGAGATTCTGTTCTCGATTGCTGCAGTCGCCGAACGCCCAACGCATTGGGAGACCGCGCGGCTGCGCGCTGGAGCGCTTTTCCTCGTCGGCGATCGCCGCGACCGGCATCGACTTTCGCATTGGCGGCAACCGAGCCTTCTACGTGCCTGCCCATGACTATGTGCAGGTGCCGCCGCCGCAGGCCTATTTCGAGCCCATCAATTGGCATCGCACAGCTCTGCACGAGATGGGTCACGCGACAGGCCATGCCTCGCGTCTGGGGCGGGAATTCTCGGGCTCGTTCGGCACGAAGAAGTACGCCTTCGAAGAGCTCATTGCCGAGTTCAACGCCGCGTTCTGCTGCGCCTCGCTCGGCATCGCGCCGACCGTCCGGCACGCCGATTACATCGCCTCCTGGCTCGAAGTGCTGCGCGAGGACAATCGCGCCATCGTCCGCGCTGCCAGCCAGGCGGGCAAGGCCGCCGACTGGCTTCTGGCCTTCGCTCCGGACACCGCGGAGTCCAGCTCTGTGGTGAGCTCTTGCGACAGGAGGGTGGCATGATCCTGTTGACCGACGATTTGCGCAACCGGCTGCTCGCCAATGGGCGGCAGCGGGATATCGACCATGTGCCCGTGGTGAAATTCTTCAACCGGTCGGTGCGGCCACCTGGCTCATCACCGAGATGGAGGCGGACGGCGACACGCTGTTCGGCCTTGCCGATCTCGGTTTCGGTTGCCCGGAACTCGGCTCCTGCAGCCTGGCCGAACTCACCTCCGTTCGCCTTCCTTTCGGTCTCGGGATCGAACGCGACATCTTGTTTCAGGCCACATTGCCGATTTCGGTCTATGCCGAGGCGGCCCGGCAGGCCGGGAGCATCGTCGAAAGCGAACGCCTGCTCCATGTCGCCGAGGCGACGCTGCGGGACCGCCGGTGACATGCCGCTGCCCAAGTCCGCGGTCCGATTTGTCGACATATTGAGAGTGAGAGGGCTGCGCCCTATTCCGTGACGGGTCGGAATTCGAGAGAGAGGCTCTCGGCGCCCGTCGCGGAGTAAATCATCATGGCGAATGCAGCCAAGAAGATCACCCTGTCGTCGTCGCGCGACATTCCCTTCAACAAGCTCGTGCTCTCCCAGTCGAACGTCCGGCGCGTCAAGGCCGGCGTCTCTATCGAGGAACTCGCCGAGGACATACTGATCGTGTGGCTGGGGGTCTGGGAGATTGCCACGCCCCGGGCCGCCGCCGTTGGCGAGATGACCGAATATGAAATGCTGATGGGTGGCGGCGCGCCTAAAGCCGGCATTCCCGCGCCATCGGAAATCATCGCCAAGGCCGTCGAGGAGCTTTCCAATCCGTTCTATGACGCAGGGCCCAACGACAAGGGCATCGGCATCCAGATCGGCTATTCGCTGTTTCGCGTTCTCGCCGGCTATTTTCTCGCCGCACTGATTGCCCTGCCCGTCGGGTTTCTGATCGGGATGAGCCCGCTCATGCACAAGGCGCTCGATCCTTACATCCAGGTCCTGCGGCCCATTTCCCCGCTGGCCTGGATGCCGCTGGCCCTGTTTCTCATTCGTGACAGCCAGGCCTCGGCCATCTTTGTGATCTTTATCTGCTCGATCTGGCCGATGCTGATCAACACCGCTTTCGGCGTGGCCGGGGTGCGCAAGGACTGGGTCAATGTGGCCCGCACCCATGAACTCGGGCCCTTGCGCACCGCGTTCCAGGTCATCCTCCCCGCGGCGGCGCCCACCATCGTCACGGGCATGCGGATTTCGATCGGCATTGCCTGGCTGGTGATCGTGGCCGCCGAGATGCTCGTGGGGGGAACCGGCATCGGATATTATGTGTGGAACGAGTGGAACAACCTCGATCTCACCTCAGTGATTTTCTCGATCCTGACCATCGGCGTCGTCGGCATGCTGCTCGACGCCGCCTTCGGTCAGCTTCAGCGCGCCGTGCGCTATCAGGAATAGGAGAGCGGCATGGACAAACCATTTCTCGAAATCGACGGATTGGCCAAGCGTTTCCCCAATCCAAAAGGCGAAGACCTTACCGTCTTCGAGAACGTCAACTTCGATATCGACAAGGGCGAATTCGTCTGCATCATCGGCCATTCAGGGTGCGGAAAATCGACCATCCTGAATGTTCTCGCGGGGCTGGACGAGCCGACCGAGGGCGCGGTGACCATGGATGGCAAGGAGGTCTCCGGACCGAGTCTTGATCGCGGCATCGTCTTCCAGAACTATTCGCTCCTGCCCTGGATGAGCGCCATCAAGAACGTCGCGTTCGGCGTCAAGGCGCGCAACCCCAAATGGAGCCGCGCCCAGGTTTATGATCATGCCAAGACATTTCTCGACATGGTCGGCCTCAAGGATGGTGCCGAACACAGAAAGCCGGCCCAGCTTTCGGGCGGCATGCGCCAGCGCGTTTCGATTGCCCGCGCCTTTGCAATCGAGCCCAAACTGCTTTTGCTCGACGAGCCCTTCGGGGCGCTCGATGCCCTGACCCGCGGCACGATCCAGGACGAGTTGATCCGCATCTGGCAGGGCACCAACCAGACCGTGTTCATGATCACCCATGACGTGGACGAGGCGATCCTTCTGGCCGACCGCATCCTTTTGATGAGCAATGGCCCAAAAGCGCAGGTTGCCGAAAGCGTCGTCGTGGACATCGAGCGGCCGCGACGCCGCGCCGAAATCATCCATGATCCCGCCTACTACAAGATCCGCAACCATCTGGTCGATTTCCTCTCCACCCGTTCGGCGCAGATCGCTCTTGGCGAGGGAAATGCGGACGCCATGGCCCGGCCACGCACGGTCAACCCGGCGCGCGAAGGATCGCCCGACCCCGCCGACGACAGCGACCGCCCCGCCGGCAGACCCCGGCTGGTTGCCAATGCCTGACCATTTCAACAGCCAAGAAAAAGGAACAAACCGATGAACAAGGCTGATGTTACCGACATGATCCTCGAAAAGAAGCGCGCCACGGGGATCACCTGGGGGGAAATTGCCGAAGGGATCGGCATGTCGGACGTGTTTACGACCTCCGCGTGCCTGGGCATGAATGCCTTCCCGCGCGAAAAAGCCGATATCCTCGCCCGCAATCTGGGGCTTCCGCAGGAAGCCGCCGTGGTGCTGGCCGAGTACCCGACCAAGGTTTTCAACCAGTCTGTGCCGACCGATCCGGCAATCTACCGGCTCTATGAGATCGTCGGGGTCTATGGCGACACCATCAAGGAATTGATCAACGAAAAGGCCGGCAACGGCATCATGAGCGCCATCGATTTCGAGATGAGCGTGGAAAAGGTGCCCAACCCCAAGGGCGACCGCATCGAGCTCAAGATTTCCGGAAAGTATCTCGAATACAAATCCTGGTGACGCTCAAACGGAGCCTTCGGGCTCCGCCATCACCCTAGCAAATCATTTTACCCCTGCCCTCTCGCCTCCGCATCACGGCATCGCAGGTCGCTCAAGCGGTCAGCATCCGCAGGGCCGTGATGAACAGGAACACCGCAAATGCAATCTTGAGCATGCGTGGATTGAGGGCGTGTGCCAGTCTGACCCCAAGGGGTGCCATCAAATAGCTCACCGGAGCAATGATCATCACTGCGGCTAAATTGACATAGCCGAGGCTCAATGGCGGCCGGCCGGCAACATCCCAACCGCTCCAGACAAAGCCCAGAACACCGGGCACGGCAATCAAAAGGCCCATGGCCGCTGCCGTGCCGACGGCTCTGTGCACGGCGAAGGAAAATGCACTCAGTGTTGGAACAGTCAACGTCCCGCCACCGATACCCATCAGTGAAGAAATCAAGCCGATAACCACCGCAATCGTGCGGTTGGCAAGTTTGGATCCTGGCAGCGACTGGGCAATCACGAGCGTCTTGGGAATGGCCATGTTGATGGCAACGACAATCGCGACACTGCCGAAGACCAGCCGAAGACCGTCACCCGGTATGACCTTGGAAAGCACGCCACCGATCAGTGCGCCCAGAACGATCGCAGGGCCCCACAGCTTGAGCAGAGACACATCTATCGTACCGCGCCTGGCATGCGCACGCATGGAGGAGATCGATGTTGGAATGATGGTGGCCAGAGACGTCGCCACCGCCAGGTGACTGGAGATGTCGGGAGGGAAATCGAGAATGGTCAGGACCCAGAACAGCGCCGGCACCACCACGATGCCACCACCAACGCCCAAAAGTCCGGCCAGAATGCCGCCGAAACAGCCCGTGGCCAGCAGTCCTGCGACCAACGCAAGGATCGTGGGCACGTCGAGTTCGAAATTCATGTGGATGTCTCGATTTCAGGAAAATTTTCTATGATTTCGATCGAGGATCGAGAGCGTCACGGAGGCCGTCGCCGAGCAGGTTGAAGGACAGCACGGTGATAAAAATGATCATGCCGGGCCAAAGCGCCATCCATGGCGCGTTTGAAAGAAAGCGCTGCGCGCTGTTGAGCATGGAGCCCCAGGATGGTGCCGGCGGCTGCTGCCCGAGGCCGAGAAATGACATGCTTGCTTCGGCGATGATTGCCGTTGCGATCGTGATCGTCGTTTGTACGAGGAGCTGCGGCAGGATGTTGGGCAGCACGTGCCGCAGGGCCACGCGCCAGCCTGGGTTCCCAACAGAACGGGCAGCCTCGACATATTCCTCCGAGCGCAGAGACAGAACCTGCCCGCGTGTAAGCCTGATGAACAGTGGGGTGGCCGTGATGCCGATCGCTAACATGGCGTTGGTGAGGCTCGGTCCCAGAAAGGCGGCAAACGCAATCGCCAGTATGAGAAAGGGGCACGCAAGCATGGCATCGGTGAACCGGCTGATCAGTCCGTCCACGAACCCACCCACAAAGCCTGCTGCCAAACCAAGCGGCACACCCAGTGCGATGGCGATACTCACCGAAATCACGCCCGCCATCAGTGATGCCCTTGCCCCGAAAACCAGGCGCGAAAAGATGTCCCGGCCGCTCTCGTCGGTCCCCAGCCAGAATTGTGCAGACGGGGCCTGACGAACGGCCGTCCAGCTCTGGGCTGCCGGATCATAGGGCGCCAGAAGCGGCGCAAAGATCGCGACCAGGACCACGATGGCTACCACCACCAGACCAAAAACCGCACTCTTACTCTTGGAGAAGCGGCGCCAGACGCGGCTTTCCAAAAGCCGGGAGAACGGTATGGCGGGAAGGGCTTGGGTTTGAGCCATGGTTCAGTTCCTAAGCCTGGGATTGGCAAGAATATAGCCAATATCGGCAAGCAGATTGAGCAAGACATAGAACAGGGCCGTGATGAGCACGACGCCCTGCACAACCGCATAATCGCGCGTGAACACGGCATCGACGATCAGCTTGCCGAACCCGGGAATGGCAAAAATCTGCTCGGTCAGAACGGCACCGGAAAGCAGGGATCCGAATTCGAGCGCACCAAGCGTGATAATCGGGGTCAGGGCATTACGCATGGCGTGCTTGATCACCACGACCGAAGGCGCCAGCCCTTTCGCCCTTGCCGTGCGGACATAGTCGCTCTCGAGCGCCTGGATCATGCCCGATCGCGTATGACGCATGATGACGCCGGCAATCGCGGTCCCGAGGACGAAGGCCGGCATGACGGTCGTTGCAAGGCTCATCTGCCAGTTGACGAACGGGCTTACATAGCCTGAGGCCGGCAGCCAGCGCAGATAGATCGAAAAGAACAGGATGAGCATGATGCCCAACCAGAAATTGGGTATGGATATGCCGGCCAGCGAGACGATGTTGGCTACATAATCGGTTTTCGTGTTACGGCGCACCGCGGAAACAATTCCACCCAAAACGCCCAGGACAAGGGCCAGGATGATCCCCATGACCGCCAGTTGAAGCGTGACCGGCAGCTTTTGCACGATCAGCGTGGTCACGGGCAGGTTATGACGCATCGACATTCCCAGGTCGCCCGTCATGACACCGCCAACCCAGTAAAAATACTGCATGAAGATTGGCTGATCGAGGCCATAGCGCGCCCGAATGGCCGCCACGGTTTCAGGGTCGGGATTTTCCCCCGCCAGGGCCAGCGCCGGATCGCCGGGCAGCAGATGCTGGAGAGAAAAAATGATCAGCGACAGGATAAAGATGGTGGGCACGAGCTGAAGCAGGCGCCGTCCGAGCAGTTTGATCATGGCGTCGGCTCCCTCGCGGCCAACGGCCTGGAGAACGCCGCGAAAAGCCTTTCAAGCCTTGGATCGGAAGCGGTGCTCTTGGGCAGGAGATCATCGGCGGGTGGCAATTCCCGCCAGAAGGCGCATGCATTGGCGTGACCATCGGGTTCTGCCTCGAGTGTCATCGAAACTTCGCTGCATTGGGGCCGCGCATGCGGACAACGCGTGTGAAGCCGGCACCCGGAGGGCGGATCGATCGGGCTGGGCAGATCGCCCGAAAGTGCATGCGCGCGGCCGTGCTGCTTTCGATCCGGCGTTGCCACCGGAATGGCCGAAAGCAAGGCCCTTGTATAAGGATGCCGAGGGGAAGCGAAAATCTTGTCCGTCTCCCCGACCTCAACGAGCTTTCCCAGATACATGACGGCAACCCGGTCCGAGATGTGTTTGACCACGCTCAGGTCATGGGAAATGAAGACATAGGCCAGTCCGAGCCGCTTCTGGAGGGACTTGAGAAGATTGAGGACCTGCGCCTGGATCGAAACGTCCAGCGCCGATACCGCCTCGTCGCAAACCAGTATCTTGGGTTCGGATGCAAGAGCGCGGGCAATCACGACACGCTGGCGCTGCCCGCCGGAGAATTCATGGGGGAACCGGTGGGCATGCTCACGGCGCAGACCGACCATTTCGAGGAGTTCGCCGACACGTGTCATGCGCTCCGCTGGCGGCACTATGTGATGCAACATCAGCGGCTCGGCGACGGTCTGCCCGATCGTCATCCGCGGATTGAGCGATGCATACGGGTCCTGGAAAACGAGCTGGATCTTGCTGCGCAGCGCCAGTATTTCGCGCGCGTTAAGGCTCGTGATATCGGTGCCATCAAGAATGACGGTTCCGGCGCTGGGTTCGATCAGGCGCATGAGCATGCGCCCGATGGTGGACTTTCCGCATCCCGATTCGCCCACGATCGCCAACGTTTCTCCTGCCGCAAGCGAAAGCGAGACGCCATCCACTGCGCTTACACGCGCGAGCGGGCGACCGAAAACCGAACGTTTGACCGTAAAGTGCTTTTCGAGATTGGAGGCGGTCAGGACCGGATCTGCCACAATTTCCGCGATAGGCTGGCTATGCATCGGCGAGTTCCTCAAGCGGTGCGCGCCAGCAGCGGCTTGAATGACCGTCGGCAATTTCGCGCAAGGGCGGCATCTGGGCGCATTTTTCGATGCGGAACGGGCAACGCGACTGAAAGCGACATCCGTCCGGAGGATTTGTCATATCGGGCACACTGCCGCTGATGGCCACGAGTTCATCGCGGTCTTCATCAAGTCTGGGCAACGAGCCGAGCAGACCAATCGTATAGGGATGCTGGGGGAATCTGAAAATCTGCTCCACCGACCCCCCTTCTACCACCTGGCCGGCATACATGACGATCACGTCATCGCAGGTTTCGGCAACAACGCCCAGATCGTGCGTAATGAGTACGATCGCGGTGCCGGTCGTGGTCTTGAGATCATCGAGAAGCGCCAGAATCTGGGCCTGAATGGTCACATCGAGCGCTGTTGTCGGTTCATCGGCGATCAGTACTTCTGGCTCGCACGCCAGAGCGATCGCGATCATGACACGCTGCCGCATGCCGCCGGACAGGTTATGGGGAAACTGCCGCGCGCGCGTTTCAGGCGAGGGCATGCGCACCATGCGCAGCATCTCGACTGCGCGGTCCCAGGCTTCTTTTCTTGAAATCTGACGATGGCGCAGGATCGTCTCGGCAATCTGATCGCCGACTGTGTAGGAGGGGTTGAGCGAAGTCATCGGCTCCTGAAAGATCATGGAGATCCGATTGCCCCTGAGGTTTCGCATGTCCGGCTCGCTGATCTCAAGGAGATCGCGCCCGTCGAAGGTAATTGCACCCGATATCCTGGCACTCTCGGCCGGCAACAACCGCATGACCGCAAGCGAGGTGACGCTTTTTCCGCTGCCGGACTCGCCCACCACGCCAAGGCTGCGCCCCTTGCCGAGAGAAAAGCTGACCCCGTCGACAGCGGTTGTGACAGTTCGATCGCCCTTGAAAGCGACGCAAAGGTTTTCCACCGTCAAAACCGCGTCCGTGGGCACGCCGGCCCGGAGAGTCCGGGCCGGCGGCTCATGAGAGAGCGGTGGATGCTTTTCGTCCATCGCCACGACCTGAATTACTCGGTCATCGTGACGCCGCCCAGACGGATGATCCCGTCCGGGAAGGGATCGAACCCTTCAAGTGCCGCGTCATGAGCGAAAATCCACTGCGAGTGATACAGATAGACGATCGGCAGATCAGTGAGCAGCAGATCGACCGCTTCGGAATACTTTTCCTGGCGGGTCGCCACGTCGCCGACTGCGCGGGCTTCGGTGAGAATGGTGTCCAGTTCTTCGCTGCAATAATGCGCGTCGTTGCCGGCGGCGCCGCAGCTGAGCATTGGCGTGATGTTGAGATCGGGATCAACGCGGCCGGACCAGCCAACCAGATGCGCCTCGAAATTGCCCTCACGAGCGGTATCGAGCAACGTCATCAGCTCGGTCGGACGGATTTCGACATTGATACCGATTTCCGCCACCATCGACTGGATGAGGGTCGCAACCTGCTGACGCTCTGCGTCCGTTGGCACCAGAAGCTCAAGGTCGATCTGATCGATGCCGGCTTCCTCCATCAGCGCCCTTGCCGCCTCGACGTCGCGCGGCTGCACGGGCATGTCCTGATTGTAGTAAGGGCTGGTGGGCGGGAACGGCTGATTGCCGACGGCAAACTGACCCTCGAACACCACCTGATTTATCGCTTCACGATCGATGGCGAGACTGAAGGCTTCGCGAACCGCCTGTTGCTGGCTGAAGTCGGGGTCGGCCCCCTCGCCACCAATGTCGATCGTGATGCCGTAATAGCCCAGGCCGACAACCGGAGCGGTTTCCAGCGCCGGATCGTCATCGACCGACGCCACGTCGGTGGCGGCAAGACGCTCTATCAGATCGAACTGACCCGAGCGCAGATTGAGCAGTCGCGTATTGCTGTCGGGCATGCCGCGGAAGATCAGGCGGTCGAATGCATAGTCATCGGCAGCATAGTAGTCATCGAATTTTTCGAGCTCGATATAGTCCTGCGCGACACGCTCGACGAACTCATAGGGCCCGGAACAGACCGGGTCATTGGTAAAGTCCTCACCCAGTTCTTCGCCAGCCGCCGGGCTGATGATCATGCCTGCGCGATCGGTCAGCGCCGCCAGCAGCGGAACTGACGGTTCGGAGAGATTGATCTGAACTGTGAATTCGTCGACCACCTCGACCGATTCTATGGCGCTGATTTCCGAAGCGCGGCGCGAGATTTCCAGGGTAAGGGCGCGATCGAGATTATACTTGATCGCCTCGGCATTGACCGGAGTGCCGTCGTGGAAGGTCGCGTCTTCACGAATATTGAGGGTGAGCTGGGTGCTGTCCTCGTTCCAGGTCCAGTCGGTCGCCAGCATCGGCACGATTTCGTTGTTGCCGTTGATGTCGACGATCTTGTCGCACATCTGCTGGAGAACGTGGCGACCCACAAAGCTCCAATTGGTCGCCGGATCGAGCGTATCGGGATCGTCCTGCAATCCGATGTTGAGCACGGTGCCACCGTCCTGCGCGCTTGCGGGCAGAGCGGTGAGGCCGGTCATGGCAATGGACGCCATGAGTGCAAGATAAAATGGTTTTCGCATCTTTGTTTCCTCTCTTTGATGATGGTTAGCGGGCTATCGCGTAACCCTGCATCCCTCTGGGATTGGAGCCGGCCATTACGATCTGGTCGTCTCCATCCAGTTCTCGACCGACAACACTCAGGCGCCCTTCCGCCCAAGGGTCGGCGATTTTCACGTCGTGGCCGCGCGCGCGCAGGTTCTCGACGGTTTCAGGCCCGAACCGCTCCTCGAGCGTGAGCGAGGCGAGCCCCACCTCGCGCGGCCAGAACGAGCTGGGCAGATGGTCTGTGTGAAAGGCCGGCGCGTCGATAGCGTGCTGGATATTGTAGCCGGCATGGATGTGGCGCAGCAGGAACTGAAGCTGCCACTGATCCTGCTGGTCCCCACCTGGTGTACCCAACGCAAGATAGGGCATCCCGTTTCTGAACACCGTGGTCGGCGTCAAGGTCGTCCGCGGACGAACCCCCGGCCGCAGGGACGAGGCAAGACCTTCCATGAGCCAGAACATCTGCCCGCGAGTCGTCAGTGAGAAGCCCAGGCCGGGAATGACCGGACTGGACTGAAGCCATCCACCAGAAGGCGTGGCCGAAACCATGTTGCCCCAGCGATCGACGGCACTGACCTGCACCGTGTCGCCCCGTTGCGCCCCTGTTTGATCGAGCGCGGGCTCCCCCATTCTGTCCGTCGGAGGCGTGATATCTTTTGCCACCGTCGGCTCGCCACCACCCATCCCAGGTTGCTTGATGGTCCCAAACGGACGCTGCGGCGGGAAATTCGCATTGCGCCCATCGGGCGCCCCGGGCTCGATCACCTGCGACGCGGTCTCGCCGATCAATGCTTGCCGCTGGGCAGTATATGGCGCGCTCAACAGCGTTTCGATCGGCACGTCCGCGTCGTCGCCATACCAGGCGTCGCGGTCCGCCATCGCCAGCTTTGTGCTCTCGGTGACCAGATGCACGAAATCGGCCCCGAGCGGATCGACTTCGGCAATCGCGGTGCCAGAAAGAAGGTTCAAAGCCTGGAGCAACACCGGGCCTTGGGACCATGGCCCGCACTTGAAGACCTCGTAGTCATCATATTGGACAGAGAGCGGCGCTTCGATTTTCGGGCGCCAGCCCGACATGTCATCTGCGCGCAGCAATCCTTTGTGATGGCGACCGGAAACGTCCCATACGGACTCGGTTTCGCAATACTGGCCGATCCGTTCGGCTACCGGGCCTTCGTACCAATAGGCCAAGGCTGCCTCTATCCTCGCCTCCCGGCTCTGTACCCCGTTCGCCTCTTGCAGAATCAGACGATAGAGCTTTGCCACCTCGGGATTACGGAACAGCTTACCGGCCTGCGGCACCTTACCATTGGGCAGATAGAGAGCCGCGGAAGACGGCCAATGGGTATCGAACAGCTCGCGCATCGTGCCGATGGTATTTGCGATGCGCGGAACTATGGGATGACCGTGCTCGGCATAATGGATGGCTGGCGCCAGAACGTCCTCCAGCTCGGCCGTTCCGTAGTCGCGCAAGAGCGTCAGCCAGGCGCCGAATGCCCCCGGCACGCATGCGGGCAACAAGCCGGTGCCCGGCACGAGGTCCAGACCGAGTTCTGCGAATTTGGCCAGTGTCGCACCCGCCGGGGACGGCCCCTGACCCGAAATCACGATGGGGCGCTGTCCTGCGGGTGTCACGATGATGGGCACCTCGCCACCGGGGCCGTTAAGATGAGGCTCCACGATCTGCAGGACGAAGCCGGCAGCAACTGCTGCATCAAAAGCCGTATGGCCACTCTCAAGCAAGGACATGCCTGCGGTCGAAGCAAGCCAGTGCGTTGCCGAAACAGCGCCAAGGGTGCCGCGAAGCTCCGGACGGGTCGTAAACTGGCTCATGGGCACACCTGTTGCGTCGGTCGACAAAAGCGAATGAAAAATGCCAATTTGCACACAAAAATGTCGGTTGTTGCTTTGAGATCGATAAGTGGGAAGAGGTTGTCGCCCCGTTGACGACATATTGTATACTTTGATTGCGGATTGCAACAGTCTTGTATACTCATTGCCGACATTAACGGGTTTCGCGGCTGGAAAAGTCGGATATTGCGAAGGGAGGCAGGCATGCTTGATGACGTTACGAGAAGTCGCAGAGTTCAGAGCGATATCCTCGTTGAACAGCTCGAAGCCGATATCATTTCAGGTCGAATCGAGCCGGGAACCAGGCTCGACGAAAATTCGCTCGCCCAGCGTTTTGGCTTGTCGCGCACGCCCGTGCGCGAGGCGTTGCACGCTCTGTGTGGACGTTCGCTCGCAGAGCGCGTGCCATACAAGGGCGTTCTCGTCGCCGCGCTCTCTCCTGAGCGTATCGATCAGATGTTCGAGGCCATGGCGGAGATGGAAGCGACCTGTGGAAGACTCGCGTCACAACGCATGACAATGAGCGAACGCGCGCGTCTGGAGGCCATGCATCGGGATATGAACGCCCTGGCGGAAGATGGCGATTTCAACGCCTATGAGAGCGTCAATTCCGACTTTCATTCGCTGATTATGGCGGGGAGCCATAACCTCGATCTGGTGGCGCTGGCTGACGCCATGCGGCTCAAGCTGAGGCCCTTTCGAAAGTACCAGTTGCAGGACCAGGGACGCTTGAGGCGTTCGTGCCAGGAACATCAGGACATCATCGATGCCCTGCTGGACCAGGATGCACAGCGCGCCGGAACAGCGCTGCGAAGGCATCTGGTTTCCGCCGCTCAGGAATTCCTGATGCGTCGCACCGCGGAGCAAGCCAATGAGCGATAGGCAGGAGATCGCCGCCATTTACGCGGTGATGGCACAGATGCAGGCTGCGTGGAATACAGGCGATTTCGCCGGCTACATGAAGGGATTTTCCAATCCCGATGTAATTTTTGTTTCCCGGGGTCAAATTCAAAGCGATTGGCAAGCGACTCTCGATCACTACGAACGCGATTATGGCGGTGGCCCGGGTCGCCGCGGTCACCTTGAATTCTCGGACATGAACGTCGTGGTGTTGGCCCCCGGCGTCGCACAACTGGTCGGGACTTACACCCTCGTCCGGGACACTGGCACCCAAACGGGCATCAATACGCGAATACTGCACAAGCGCGCCAAAACCGGCTGGGTCATCACTCTCAATCACGTCTCGGCCCGCACCTAGGGTCGGAACACATTCTCCCATCCAAAAAAGAAAAAATCGCCATGGCTACTCATTTCGATGAACGCATCGCTCGTCTGCGCCAGCGTATGCAGAAAACGGGCACGGATCTCGTCGTGCTGGGACCGCACTCCCATCTGCTCTGGCTTACTGGCGTCGAGGCCCATGGGGACGAGCGTCCATGCCTACTGCTGGTTTCGGACGACCGCGCCGGATTCCTGATGCCGCGCCTTAATGCGTCAGATTGCCGAAAGGACACCGACCTGCCGTTTTTCGAATGGTCCGACGCAGACGGACCGGCCAGGGCCTTCGCCGACCTTTTGGACCATATGGACGCCGCCAGAGCCTCGACCGTGGTGATCGATGAAACAATGCGCGCCGATTTTGCACTTTTCGCGCTCGACGCGCTGCCGGGTGTGTCTCGGCGTTTTACCGACGATACAATCGGCTATCTTCGCCGGCGCAAGGATGCGTTCGAATACGAACGTCTCAAAGACAGCGCCGGCGTCAACGATCGCGCATTTCAGGCTGCGGTTGCAGGCATCCGTCCAGGCATGAGCGAACGTGAGCTGGCCAAAATCATTGCCGACCACTATCCGCTCGAAGGTGCACGTGCTGCCTTTTCCATCGTTGGCGCTTCCGAAAACGGCGCCTATCCTCATCACGCGAGTTCGGAGCGCACATTCCGCGCCGGCGATGCGATCGTGGTTGATATCGGCGGACGCAAGGCCGGCTATCCATCCGACATGACACGGATGATCGTTCTAGGTGAACCGCCGGCGCAATATGAACAGGTGCATGAAACCGTTGAGCGCGCAGTTCAGGCCGCGCTGGCCGCCGCCCGGCCGGGTGCTCGAGCGTGCGATGTCGACAACGCCGCCCGCACGGTGATTGCCGATGCCGGGTTCGGCGAGTTTTTCCTGCACCGGACCGGGCATGGAATGGGCCTCGACATCCATGAGCCGCCCTATATTACCGAAACCAGCGACACGACGCTTGAAACGGGAATGGTGTTTTCCATAGAACCGGGAATCTATTTGCCGAACCGGTTCGGCGTGCGCCTCGAGGATATCGTGATCTTGCGCGAGGACGGCCCAGAAATTCTCTCCACGCTGCCCCGCACCGCTGCGCGGGTTGACGTTTGAAAGACGTCATTCTCCTTTTGCATCAGGCCCGCACCTCGGTGCCGGCAAGCTGACCGAGGATGGGGCAGTCGGGACGGTTGTCGCCTGAGCAGCAATGGGCGAGGTGCTTGAGGGTATCGGCCATTTCCTGAAGCTCGGTGATCTTATTTTCGAGCTCGGCAATATGGTTGGTGGCAATGGCCTTTACGTCGGCGCTGGCGCGGGACTTGTCCTGCCACAGGCCCAGAAGCGCCGCTGTTTCGTCCATGGAAAAGCCCAGCGTGCGGGCGCGTTTGATGAACCGCAACGTGTGGATGTCGTCAGCACCATAGACGCGGTAATTGCTCTCGGTCCGGTCGGCGGGGGTGATAAGGCCGATGGATTCGTAGTAGCGAATCATCTTGGCCGTCACGCCCGACGCTTTTGCAGCCTGTCCGATGTTCATGCTGTCGTGCTCCTACGGTCCGCGACCAGCGGTGGCCGATAGCCCCGCAGACGCAGGGCATTTGTGACCACGCAAACGCTCGAGAGCGCCATGGCACCTGCCGCCAGCATGGGCGAAAGCAGGACGCCAAAGGCGGGAAAGAGTACCCCGGCGGCGACCGGGATCAGCAGCGCGTTATAGCCGAAGGCCCAGCCGAGGTTTTGGCGGATATTGCCCATCGTGGCGCGCGAGATCGCGATGGCCTGCACCGCCCCGCGCACATCGCCGCCCACCAGCACCACGCCGGCGCTTTCGATGGCCACGTCGGTGCCCGTGCCGATGGCGATGCCGACATCGGCGGCGGCCAGCGCAGGCGCGTCGTTGATGCCATCGCCGACGAAGGCGAGCTTTCTGCCCTCCGTCTTGAGCTTCTCGATGGCTGCGACTTTACCCTCGGGCAGCACCTCGGCCACCACGTGGTCGATGCCGAGCTGGTCTGCTATGGCGCGCGCCGTGTTGACGTTGTCGCCGGTTATCATCGCCACCTGCAAACCGAGCGCATGGAGATGGGCAATCGTTTCGGCGCTTGTGGGCCTGATGGGATCGGCCACAGCAACGATGGCCGCCAGTTTGCCATCGATAGCGGCGAAAAGCGGGCTCTTGCCTTCGCGACCCAGTCTCTCGATGTCGGGCGTGAAAGCGGCAAAATCGATACCAAGACGCTCCATGTAGCGGTCTGCGCCCACCTCGATCCTGCGGCCCGAAACGTTCGCGACAACGCCAAAGCCGGGCACCGAGTCGAAATCTGCACTGTCCGGCATGACCAAATCCCGGTGGCGGGCTGCTGTAACGATAGCCTGGCCGATCGGATGTTCTGAGTTGGCCTCAACCGCCGCGATGAGCGAAAGCACCTCGCCGTCCTCGAACCCGTCAGCAACGATCAGATCGGTCAATTCGGGCACGCCCTTGGTCAGTGTTCCGGTCTTGTCGAAGGCGACGATGCCGACGGACTGGAGAAGCTGCAGCGCCTCGCCCTTGCGGAACAGCACGCCGAACTCTGCCGCCCTGCCCGTTCCGACCATGATCGAGGTCGGGGTGGCCAGTCCCATGGCGCAGGGGCAGGCGATGATCAGCACCGCAACGGCGTTGACCAGCGCGAAAGTGTATGCCGGGTCGGGCCCGAAAACGGCCCACACCACAAAGGTCAGTGCCGCGATGGCCATGACGGCCGGTACGAACCACGCCGTCACCTGATCGACAAGCGCCTGAACCGGCAGTTTGGAGCCTTGCGCCTGTTCGACGAGCTTTATGATCTGGGCGAGCATTGTATCGCCACCGATTTTGGTGACTTTAAACCGAAAACTGCCGGTCGTGTTGATCGTGCCGCCGATCACGGTATCGCCCTCGGCCTTGGCCACGGGTACCGGCTCGCCCGAGATCATTGCCTCGTCGATAAAGGACGTGCCCTCGGTCACAATCCCGTCGACCGGGATTTTCTCGCCGGGACGGATGATGATGATATCGCCGACGCTAACGCTGTCGAGCGCGACTTCGATGGTCTCACCACCCCGCAACACGCGGGCCGATTTGGCCTGCAGGCCGACGAGCCGCTTTATGGCGTCGCTGGTCCGCCCCTTGGCGCGGGCTTCGAGCAGGCGCCCGACCAGAATGAGCGTGACGATGACCGCCGCCGCCTCAAAATAGTTGTTGCGCGCCGTATCGGGCAGCAGTTGCGGGGCGAAAGTGACGACACTCGAATAAAGATAGGCTGCACCGGCTCCGAGCGCCACCAGAGAATTCATGTCGGGAGTGCGCCGGAAAAGCGCCGGAACGCCTTTAACAAAGAACCGCCGTCCCGGCCCGAACAACACGGCACTGGCCAGCACGAAATAGGCCGGATAGAGCCATCCCATGGGCACCGTCTGCATCAGCCATTGATGGAAGGGCGCGTAGAAATGGCTGCCCATTTCCAGAACGAACAGCGGCAGGGTAAGAAGGCCGGAAATGACGACGTCGCGCTGCAGCGCGCCGATTTCATCGGCCTTTGCCTGTTCGCGACTTTGGGTGTTCTGGTCCGACAGACGATGGGGCGTGTAGCCAGCCCCCGTGATCGCCGCTTCCGCCGCGGCAAGACCGGCTTGGCCACCCACGATATCGAGCGTTGCCCTTTCGGTCGCCAGATTGACAGAGGCGGACACGATTCCGGGCGCACCAGCCAACGCGTCCTCGACGCGTTTGACGCAGGACGCGCAGCTCATCCCTTCGATGCCGATTTCGAGCTTTTCGACCGGCAGTTCGTACCCGGCGTCCTTGATGGCCGCACGCAAGGCAGTGGCGTCGAAGTCGGGGCCAGGGCTGACGGTCAGGGTTTCATTGGCAAAATTGGCCCGCGCCTCAACGACGCCCGGCAGTTTGGCAGCCGCCGTTTCCACACGCTTGACACAGGACGCGCAACTCATCCCTTCGACGGGAAAGCTCAGCGTTGTCGACTGGCGGGAAACCGGGGCGTTCATGGCGTAATCCTTGACTGTGTGAAGCCATGCTAAGGCTTCCCATCATGGTAAGGTCAAGCCTTCATATAGGGTGGTCGAGGCGACAATTACAGGGCGAAAATGGCGCTGGTGCTCGAGTTGCGCACCCGGTCGACGCGCGTGCCGTCCCAGTGGAAATCGAAATGATCACCCTGAACCGGTATTTCCATGAGGTCGGGCCAGAAGATGCCGACGCATTCGCCGCCCGGCGCGCGCACGCTGCGGTAAACGACGCCATTGCTGCCGGCCGCGCGCAACGTTTTGCCGAGCGCTTGAGGCGGTCCGTAATTGTCGGGCAGGTGACAGTCGGGCCGCTCACGCACATCGTGCAGGTCGAGATCGAGCGCGTTGACCAGAACGCGAAATTGCGAGGTCCAGCCGGGCGCTTCGGCGCTGGCCGCCATGGCGATGGCGTGATGGTGGGCGACCTCGCGGATGGCCACTTCCTCACTGCTGCCGGCGCTGTAAACGCCGTAGGTTCCGTCGGTAAACCGACCCGGTCGATCGGTGCTGACATGAACGAAAGGCGCCATCAACCAGCTTGCCCCCTGCCCGGCCACGCGGCGATGCGGCGGGACCAGATCGAGCCGCCCCAAATGCTCCCAGACCCGGGGATTGGTTTTCGATTCCGCCGAAGCCAGCGCCTCCCAATCGGCCGGGTCGGCGATGTCCTCGAACAGGTCGATGGGCGGATAGATGGTGCGGATAATCCGAAACGCCCTGCCCCATTTTATGTGGGCAACCGCAACACTCACCAACCGCCCCGTTCAGCGTCGAGATAGCTGCGGATGCGGGCCAGCGCGAAAATGGAGCCCTCCGCCATGATATCGACCGGAGTGCGACCGCCGAGCGCGCTATTGGGCTTTTTGACCCACCCATAGCCGCGTGCCGGATCGGTAAAGAGATAGCGCAACCCCTTGTGTATGCCCATGAGCAGCGACAGGCGGGTCGCCAGATCACGGTCGATCCGCCCCACCTCCCCTGCTTTCCAGCGCGCATAGGTGCGGGCAGCAAGGCCGCCGAGGATTTCCCGCGCCTCGGCGTCCGAGAGATCCCAGCGGTCAAACAGGTTCACGACCGTGCGCGCCATGGCGGCGGCCTCAGCCGCCGTGATCTGGGGCCGCTCGGGGGCGGCGTCGGCTCTGGGCAGTTCGTGCAGCATGACTTCACCTCTTGGCGTAAAATAGGAGGGATAATGCCATTTGGCAAGATCAAGGACGAACGAGACCGCCAGCTAATCGCTCGGGGCGGCTAAAACAGCAGTTCGGCGGTGACTTCGAGGGCCTTGTCGTCGCGCACGGCGATATCGCCCTCGGGGCGATACGCGGCCAGGGTCCGGTCGCGCTCGTGAATCAGAGCCCGGATTTCATCGTCATAAGCGGCCAGCACCGCTGTCAGCCAGCGATTGACCAGATAGGACGGGCGCGGCATGTGGACGTCGAATTTTTCCAGCAACGCAATGGTGGGTTCGGCGTCCAGCCAGTCGTCGCCCACCACCCACTGATTGACCGTGAACAGCCGCTTGAGCTTGCCGAAGGGATCGACGCCAATGGCGATCAGATGGTGGATCGGGCCGTTGGTGCCCTGCGGGCGGACGAAACAGTGAAAATGACCGTGCTCGATCGCCCCGTCTGGGTCGTCGGCGGGGTGCGAATGGTAGAACCATTGCGCCCCGGTCTCGGGATCGAAGACGTCGTCTTTGGGATAATGGGTCCAGACCGAGATGTCGGATGCATCGCGCAGGGTTTCGGTCAGAACCGTGAGCCCGCCCTTGGCGAGCACGGATTCGCAGAAGGCGATTTCGTGCAGGGCCTGCTGGCGGGCATCACTCATCAGTTCACCACGAGATCGGGAGCTTCGGTTGCCCCCTCGGGCATCGTGGCTGGAGGCGGAGGCGGCGAGGCCATTTCGGGCTCGGCCTCTTCCGGTTCGGGCATGGGTGCGGGCGGCGGAGGCGCGGCGGCAAGCTGGTTCGCTGGTTCCTCGGGCATTGGTGCAGGCGGTGGCGGGGCGGAAGCCATCGGCGCTCCAGCCGCGCAGGGGGCCGTAGCAACGGGAGCCCCCGCCGCACAAGGGGCCGCAGCGACCGGCGCACCGGCCGCGCAGGGGGCGCCGGCCGCACAAGGCGCAACGGCGGGACTGGCGGTGCCCGCCTCGCTTTGCGCCACGGGATTGGAGGCACGGACGACCGGGTTGGAGATATGATCGGCGGCGATAGCCACCGTGCCGACGGCCAGCGCCGCGCCAAACAGGAGGGTGTTACGTCCGGTGGTCATTTTTTGGCAAATCCATCAAGTCCGAACAGGGGGCGGGCCCAGATGCCGATGAACGAACCGACAAAGGCACAGATAAACCACAACCAGCCATGCAGGCTGCCCGAGGCGATGCCGGAAAACAGCGCACCGATGTTGCAGCCGAACGAGAGCCGGGCACCATAACCCATGAGGATACCACCGACGGCGGCGGCGATCAGGGAACCGAGGGGCAGTTTTGCCTTGGGGGCGAACTTTCCGGCCAGCGCGGCGGCCAGACCAGCACCCAGTATGATGCCGAAATCCATGACCGATGTGTTGTCGGTCAGGACCGAGGAATTGAGCGCCTCTGCCTGAGCCGGCCAGGTCCAGAATTCCCAGGTCGCGACAGGAATGCCAACGGCATCGGCGATCTTGGCGCCCCACAACCCGAAGCCATAGGTGATCGACCACGGGTGGCCGGCCACCAGCAACGTGGCGACATTGAGGATGGCCAGCACCAGCCCTGCCCCGACCAGCGGCCAGGGACCATAGAGCAGCCAGGTCCAGCCCGGACGCTTGGGCGCAGGCTCGGGTTCGAGATTGCCGTGCGCGCGCTTTTCGATCACCGCGGTAACGATGGCGACGAGCGCAAGGGCGATGATGGTCAGCCCGATGGCGGCAGGAAGGCCGAACTGCACCCGTGCGTCGATGACCCCGAGCGAGGGCGCCTCGAGCCAGAACGGCAGGTGGGCCGTGCCCAGGACAGCGCCGACGATAAAGAAGCCAAGCGTGACCAGCATGCGGGCCGATCCGCCGCCGACCGTAAACAGCGTTCCCGATCCGCAGCCGCCGCCCAATTGCATGCCCAGGCCGAACATCGTCGCGCCGACGATGACGGACACGCCCACCGGCGCCAATGCACCCACGAGCGGCTGTCCGCCGAGATTGCCGGCTGCAATCAGCGGCATCATGGCAATGGCGGTGACCCCGATCATCAGCATCTGGGCGCGCATACCGCGACCGCGTTTTTCCACCACCATGCGGCGCCAGCCGCCGGTAAAGCCAAAGGCACCGTGATAAAGTGCGGCACCCAACCCCCCGCCAATGGCGAACAGGGAGGCCTGGCGCAGATCGACGAGATACCAGATGGCGATGAAACCGAGGATCAGCCCCAGCCCGGTCACCAGCGTGGGGGCCCGATCGGACACCGCAGCGGGCAGATAGGATGGACGATCGAGAGCGACGTCAGACATGTCGGTCTTTCAAAGTATGAGGTCCTGAAATGAAACAGATGCCCCGAACGCCGGGGCATCTGCAAGGGTCAGACCAAAGGTCGACCGATTATTCGACCGGACGCGAGGAGTCCGCTGTCCATTCGGCCATCGAGCCGTCATACATCGCGGCGTTTTCGTTGCCGAGGATTTCGTGCAGGCCGAACCAGGCGACCGAAGCCCAATGGCCGGTGTTGCAGAAAACGATGCTGTCTTCGTCCGATGTCACATTCACGGCTTCGAGCAGCGCAGCCACGGTATCGGGCTGGGCAAAGCGTGCATATTCCGAGCTGTAGAATTCGGAGTGCGGGATGTTGACCGAGCCGGGGATGGTGCCCGCCGTGGCAACCACCGGGCTCTTGGACTGACCCAGATGCTGTTCCACAGGACGGCCATCGACCAGCGCCGTGCCGTTTTCGAGCGCTTCGAGAACGTCGTCGGTGGTGGCGATCAACTCGGGGCGCACTTCGGCGGTAAATTCGGCCGCTTCGGGTGTTGCCAGTTCAGCGACGCGTTCGCCGCCGGCCGCGTCGAACTGGCGCCAGCCGCCATCGAGGATCGAAACCTCGTCATGGCCGAGATATTTGAAGGTCCAATAGACACGGGTGGCACCGCCGATTTCCGAAGAATCGGTACCCCAGGGCACGATCACAACGTGGTCGTCATTGTCGATGCCGAGCGAGCCGATCAGTTCGGCAACCTGTTCGACGGGCGGAATCTGGCCTGGAACGCCCTGCACCTCGGTGCGCCAGCCGGCCGAACCGTAAGGCGCAACGACCGAATTGGCGACATAAGGCAATTCGCCCAGATCGGTGCCTTCGATATTGTCGCGAATATCGAGGATGACGACATTTTCGGCGCCGGCATTTTCGATCAGCCAGTTCGCATCGACCAATGGCGTGACTTCAGACTGAGCGATGGCCGGTACGGTCAGTGCTGCGGAAATGGCCATTGCCGTTAAGGTCAGGCGCATAAGAAATCTCCCGGTTTTGAGTTGCCCCATTATCGCTCAATGACGATGAAGGTGCGAGGGCTGGACGATCAAAATTTGCGTGAGGCGCAAAATAGCCTGCCAGCAAATCGTTCGCCGAGAGCATGAAATTGCACGTCGCGACAAATCCCTATTGTTCTGGTAGCGCTTGGCCAAACGTTTGGAGCCGTCTAGACAAGGACATTCCTCGTTGTCCGGACATCCATGCTCGCCCTTATCTTCTCGGCCCTGTTGCCCATCGCACTCATCATCACACTTGGGCACCTGCTCAGGCGCTTCGGCTTTCTGGGCGAGGGTTTCTGGCCCCAGGCCGAGCGGCTGGCCTATTTCGTTCTGTTGCCGCTGCTGTTCGCGCACGGTCTTTACAGGGCCGACCTGTCCGACGCTCCGATCGAGTTGATCGCCGCAGGGCTGGTCGGCCCGGCGGTTCTGGGGACGCTGGTTCTGCTTGCGGCCAATCGGCTGACCCGGTTCGACGGCCCGATCCTGACATCGGTGGTCCAGGGCGGCATAAGGTTCAACAATTATGTCGGTGTCACCGCCGCGGTGGGGCTGCTGGGCGTATCGGGCGCGGCGCTGGCCGCCGTGGCCAACGCCATTCTGGTTCCCACCGTCAATATCGTGTGCTCGCTGGTCTTTGCCCGTTACGGCAGTCGCCAGCCATCGGCCGTGAGCGTGATCAAGTCCATAGCGCTTAATCCGTTGATTCTGGGGTGCGTGGCCGGCATCGTCCTGCGTTTGACCGGCATCGTGTTGCCCGCCGGCATCGAAGGTTTCATGCAGGCGATGGGTCAGGCAGCCCTGCCGATCGGCCTGTTGTGCGTCGGAGCCGCGCTCAACTGGGAGGCGCTGGGGCGCGGCATCCGGCCTGCGCTGGTCGCAACGGCCGCGCGTTTCCTGCTCATTCCGGCCATGACAGTGGCAATCTGCCTAGCGGTCGGGCTGACCGGCCCTGCGGCGCTGGTCGTGCTGTTGATCCAGTGTCTGCCCACGGCCTCGTCGGCTTACGTCATGGCGCGGCAACTGGGCGGCGATGCACCGCTCATGGCAGGCATTATCGCCTTCCAGACGGTGTTGGGGGTCCTGACCGTTCCGATCACCCTGGTGTTTCTCGCGCCGCTGATTGGCGCCGGGCTTTAGAGCGTGTCCAGCAAAAGTGGAAACGGTTTTGCGGTTTGGACACGCGACAAAACAGGGGTTTAGAGCCAAGGATTTGATTCAATCAAATCCTT
>NZ_CAXAXY010000026.1:0-32295 GCF_963972885.1 uncultured Pelagibacterium sp.
ATCTTCAGGAAGGCCAGGGGCTAGAGCGTTTCCAGGATAGGTGGGACCTGCTTGTCGGGTTTCGGAAGCGCGATAAAACAAAGACTTAGAGCATTCAAGTACTTCGAAGAATGGCGGAAATGCTCTGGAAATTCCAACCGGCGCCAATGCGCGCCGGCGGGGGCAGCGTCTTGAGGAGAGGCGCGAAACACAACCAAGGAGGACTATCATGCGAACACTCAAGCTCATTGCCAGCGCTGCTTTGTGCAGCGTTGCGCTTGGGGTGACCGCTGCGGCGGCACAGGAAATCACCATTGGCGTTTCCATTCCGGCGGCCACTCATGGCTGGGCGGGCGGGCTCAACTGGCATGCAGAGCAGGCCATGACCCGGATCGAGGAAGCCAATCCCGAGATCGACATTGTGCTGATTGCTGCCGATGGCCCGGCACAGCAGGCCAACGATCTCGAGGATCTGATTTCGATCCACCAGATCGACGCGCTGGTCGTGCTGCCGTTCGAGTCCGAGCCTCTCACCGATCCGGTGCGGATGGTCAAGGAATCGGGCGTCTTTGTAACGGTTGTCGACCGTGGCCTGTCTCAGGAAGGCATCGAGGACGTTTATGTTGCCGGCAACAATACCGCGCTGGGAACCGTCTCGGGCGAATACTTCCTCTCGCGGCTCGGCGAAGGCGATAACATCGTCATCCTGCGCGGCATCCCGACGGTGATCGATGACGAGCGCTTCAACGCGTTCATGGAAACCATCGACGGCTCGGGCATCAACGTTCTGGATAACCAGTACGCCAACTGGAACCGCGACGATGGGTTCGAGGTGATGCAGGACTTCCTGTCGCGCTTCCCTGACATCGATGGTGTCTGGGCGCAGGACGACGACATCGCGCTCGGTGTCATCGAGGCGGTGCGCCAGGCGGGCCGCGAGGATGAACTGTTCATCGTCGGCGGGGCCGGCATGAAGGAAATCATCCAGATGGTGATGGAGGGCTCGGACCTGGTTCCGGTGGACGTTCTTTATCCGCCCGCGATGATCGCCACAGCAATGGACGTGACCGTCAGCCATTTCACGTCGAACGGTCCGGTTTCGGGCGAATATATTCTCGGTGCACCGCTGATTACGCCCGAGAATGCCGAAAACTACTATTTCCCGGATTCGACATTCTGATCTGCACTTCTTCCCATAGTGCGAAAAGAGAGGGCGGCTTTCGGGCCGCCCTTTTTCGTTTATGTGCCGGAAAAGACCGAGCGCAGCCATGGCAGGAAGGACTGGCGCGGTGCGCGTTGCTCGATTGACATCGTAGCCGGCCGGCCCAGCGCGCCGGCGCGCGGCAGCAACTCGCTCTTGCCGTCCCGATCGCCGTCGGGATCGTCCTCGCCGGCTGCGGCAGACGGCGTCTCGCCGGTCAGCGCGGCCAGATAGCTGTCGGCCCAGTTGTCGACATTGTAGGTCTGCGCCACTTTCATCAAGCCCTCCCAGCGCTCCTTGCGCTCTTCGAGCGGCATGGCGATCGCAAGGCGCATGGCTTCAGCGGTTTCGTCGGTGTCGAAGGGATTGATGATGAGCGCATCATGGAAAATCTCGGCCGCACCCGCGAAGCGCGAGAGGACGAGAACCCCTGGGTTTTCCGGGTTCTGTGAGGCGACATATTCGTGCGCCACCAGGTTCATGCCGTCGCGTAGCGGGGTGACCAGCCCTACGCGGGCGAGGCGGTAAAGTCCGGCCAGCGAGGCCTGGGAATAGGCACGTTTGACGTAGGTTATGGGCAGCCAGTCGGGTTCGGCAAAGCGGCCCGTCAGTCTCCCGACCGCCGAATCCAGCTCGTCGGAGATCACCTGATATTCCTTGATCGTATCGCGCGAGGGCGGGGCGATCTGGATCATGTGGACGGCGCGCCGAAGGTTGGCGTTGTTTTCCAGCAGCTTCTCGTAGGCCTGGACACGCTGTGGCAGGCCCTTTGAATAATCGAGCCTGTCGACACCCAGAATCATGGCTCGGCCGTTCATGGAGCGCTCGACGCGCTTATACATCTTCTGGGCGTTGGGGCTGGCGGCCAGTTTGGCAAAGGCATCAGGATCGGACCCTATGGGAAAGGCCTCGAGAACGGTGTTTCCCATCTCGATTTCGAACGGCGTGCCACCGGCCTGGCGATACATTTCCTCGTGGGCGATGAATTCGTTAAAGGCTGCAACATCGCGCTGCGCCTGGAACCCGACCAGATCATAGGCCAGAAGGTCGGTCAGCAATTCCTCATGGTGGGGAATTGCGTTCAGCGCATCAGGGGTCGGGAAGGGAATATGGAGATAGAACCCGATCTTGTTGCGGATATTGCGCCGGCGCAGCTCTGTTGCCAGCGGAATCAGATGGTAATCATGCACCCAGATGATGTCATCGGGCTGGATGTGCTTGGCGATAGCCTCGGCGAACTGGACGTTGACCCGGCGATAGCCTTCATACCAGTGCGAATGAATGTCGGTCAGGTCGAGTCGCAAATGGAAGGCCGGCCAAAGGATCGAATTGGAAAATCCGGCATAATAGCTTTGGTGATCGGATTTGGTGAGATCGATCGAGCCGATCTGCAGCCCGTCGATGGTCTCGAATTTTGCTTCCCGGCTGGGGTTTTCGGCGAATGCTCCAGACCATCCGAACCAGAAGCCGTCTCGCGCCGAAAGGGTCTTCTTCAAGGCAACGGCAAGTCCGCCCGCAGCGGGGGCCTTCCCGGGAATTCGATTTGAAACGACAATGAGACGGCTCATCTGATCCTGCTTTCCTGGATTCCCTGATCCGCAAAATTGGATGCGGTGTTGTTTGGTTCCCTCTCGATCAGGGCGTCGAAATAGCTGTAGAGCGTGGCGATGTCGGGCAGGGAAAACCGCGCGAGAGTTTCTGACTCCTCACCGATCCTGATGCCGAATCCGCCAAGGCGTTCAGCGGCGGCGAACCCGTCCTCGTCGGTGACGTCGTCACCTATGAAAATCGGCATGCGGCCGACAAACGGGTTAACCTGCATCAATCGGGAAAGCGCAACGCCCTTGTTGGCCGATTTCGGGCGCGCCTCAACGACTTTCTTGCCGTTTATGGCATGAAAATCGGGAAATCCATCAAGCGCACGGGCAAGAGCGGCACTGGCGATGGCGCCCTTTTCCGGCGCTGCGCGGTAATGGACGGCGACACCGGTGGGCTTGGGCT
Organism: uncultured Pelagibacterium sp.; assembly: GCF_963972885.1. NCBI lineage: Bacteria > Pseudomonadati > Pseudomonadota > Alphaproteobacteria > Hyphomicrobiales > Devosiaceae > Pelagibacterium > uncultured Pelagibacterium sp. The sequence goes on from NZ_CAXAXY010000026.1 coordinate 3,182, forward strand.
CGACGAGAACGCCATTCTCGCCATGCAGACTATCGGAAACACGGTCGGCTATCGTTCTGGCGTCATCGACAAGATGGGATTCGGGGGCCTGCTGTTCACCGTTGTGACGGTATTCGGCGCCATGGCTGCCGGTCAGCGAAAAGGCCTGGGATGGCAGGAAGCCATCTATCGCTGCAATGGAGCGGCCTGTGACAACGGCAAGAGCACCGTCGAGCGCGGCGTACAGGGTACGAAGTCGGATGGGCAGGTCCTCAGGGACCACGACCGCATCCGGATGTGAGGCGATTTCAACGAGAGTACCGTCGAAATCGGTGAAGATCGCTACCGGGCCCGAACTGGCGGACAGGATAGCGGAAACCGCGTTTTGCATAATCTCCGGGGCTTGGTTGTTGACGTTCGCTCCATCAGTTCAATGTCCACGCGGGACAAAGGGTTCCGGATTTCTGGCCATGGATCGACTCAAGGCGTGGCCGATCATCCTATGCATACAGACTTGCCGAGGTCGCGCCTCGGCGCAACCGCAAACCGCGCATACCGGCTAGTCACCGGACGCAATATGATACCACAAGAAAGAATGGCACCTGGCCAGGTATCCCCGGCCAGGGCAAAATGATGTCAGCGCTGGATGACTGCCTGAACGAGTGATCCCGATGCCGGACAATCAGGTGCGATTGCTGTCTCGACACAGGCAACGGCCGTGACGCCCGTCTGGGGTGTTGCAGTCAATCCATTGGCTTGAGTAATCGTCAATATGACGATGAACAGGCTGGCCACAAGCGCGGTCAGACTGACGAGGCGTGGTGTGGTCATCATGGTGGCCTCCCCGCACATGTCCGGAAAAAACGGCGGTCCAAACCGCGGAAGTTTCCGGAACGTTAACGCCGCATACGATGGGGAGAATGCTTGAGACGAAACCGTCTGGCAAGCCTTTGTTAACAGATTGAAACAATCTGGGTAAAAGCCTGCCACCCAACGCGGCAAAGATCGCTTTCAAAACAGGGAATTAGCCTGCCCTTGAAGTTGGCTGACGATGCGTCGCGCCGGTGGAAAAATGGGGAGAGGTGCGGCAAGTGCCGGCCGGCAAGATATAAGCATGCCCCTCTCCCCATCAAGACCGGCGAAACGAGGACGCTAGGTCCGCCGGTCTTTTCAGTCGCGGCAAGGGAGGGACAAGCCGCGACCAACGCAAATGGCCACGGGGCCGGAAAAAAGGTCGGGAGGAATGAATGCAACACGTTCCTTGGGGGACGCATTAAGGAGCTCATCCCTCCCTATCGAACGCAGCCGGGGACGCGGTGGCTACGCTCGAATGGGCCAGGTGACGGTTTCCCGTACCCAGAAATCTATTATTTTCACCATCTCCGCCCGATAGGCGGTCAACTCGTGGTGGCGGGCGAAAACAGCGTCGGCTCCGCTCTTGAGGAGCGCTTGACGGCTTTCGTCGGCTCCGATGTCTGAAATGGCTGCGATCGGAACGTCCGCCGCGGCGGCGAGGTTCCCGATCCGGGCAATGAACGCAGCTGATGCGCCGCTGTGAGATTTGAGGTCCACAATCAGCATGTCCGGCCGCTGCGACCCGGCCGATCCAAAAAGACGGACGAGCGTGCGTTCAGCCCGTCTGGCGTTGCCGATCCAGACGACACGCGCAGATGAAGCACCCGTCTGCATTGCCCTGCGCATCAGGCGCGCGGAGTGAATATGGTCATCAACGAGCACGAACAGCGGCTCGAGCGTGGCATTGCTGGTCATTGGCCCCCAACCAGTAAACAAACGCGAGTGGCCAAGTCTGAAACGAACTGGCTGACTGCGAAAAAACATGCGGCAAACAGGAAAAAAACAGAGGTCTCTCCGCCAAGAGACCGCCGCAATCGCGGCGCCCCGAACCACCAGATGCCGGCAAAGGCAACGGTGATTTCAGCGATATGGGCCAATTCGTGCGCAGGCGGAACGTTATCAGCCGTAACGGGCGGTAACGGGGTTGCCGATTTACATGTAAAACCAACAGGTCTAGGGTTGGTCAAAGGAGGCCGCATGCCTGAGGGGCGCGTGTATGCCAAGGACGAACAGTTAGCCGTTCGCCAAGCGCTCGATGAGCTTCTGGCCTGGGCCCCCATGCAGCGATCTCCAAGGCTGTCGGCCTTTCTTTCCTATATCGTTGAGGCAGAGCTTTCGGGGCGCGCAGGTTCGGTAAAAGCCTATTCCATTGCCGTTGACGTTTTTGGACGTGACGACGATTTCGACCCGCAGTCAGACCCGATCGTAAGAGTGCAGGCGCGCCGGTTGCGGGGTCTGATCGAGGAATTCGACCGACTCGATCTGGGCAGGGCACCCATACGGATCGTGCTCCCGGTCGGTCGCTACGTTCCTGAATTCGTTCCGCGCGAGGATTCAATCCCTATCGTCGGAGACGACGCACAGGAGCCGTCCGGTGCGACCGAGGAGCAACCTGGAGCCCGGCCGCCACAGGCGCCATCGCGATCCATATGGGTCGCGGGGGCAACGGCTGCGCTCTTGCTCCTTGCTTCGCTCTATTTCTGGCCTGAGCTGGGACAGCGCACGACATCGGGGTCAGCCGTCGTTCAGCCGGCGATTCCGCTGGTTATTGTCGAGGATTTTGAAAATCTCACTGACGACCAGCGCAGCACACCGCTCGTTGCGGGTCTGGCGCTTGAGCTGGTCACCGACATCAACCAGTTTGCCGATCTTTCGGCCGCCTATGGCGGGCCGCAGGCCGATCTGGAAGACGTCGAACGGGAAAATGGCGCGATTTATGTGCTTTCGGGCGTGGCGCGGCGGTCGTCGCGCGGCATTCTCTATTCGATCCTGGTGCAGGATGGACTGACACGCTCGATCGTCGCCACGTTTGAAGTTGAGGTGCCACTTGGCGACGGCGCCCCCAGCATGAATTTGCAGGACGTATCGGAAGAGTTTTCGCTCAGGCTCGGCAGTCCGCGCGGCCCCCTCCACAAGGCGGCGCGGATCTGGGTTGCGGCGCACAGCGCTGAAGACGATCCGGTGCTTGAGCCCTATCCGTGCCTTGTCGGATATGGGATGTTTCGTGAACGGCGCGCAATCTTTGATGCCGGAGCGCTTGAGCGGTGCGCGCGCCATTCAATGGACGAAGGCAGATCGGAGGGCGCGGCCATTCTGGCTGTTCTGACCGCTGACCGAGGCTGGCGCGTCGGGACGGACACCGCCGAGGGTGCGGCTCTGGTCGAGAGCGGGCGCGCGTTGGCGGAACAGGCGGTCGGCCGGGAGCCGACGAGCGGATTCAATTGGGCACAAAGAGCCTATGTTGCGTTCCTGGCCGGGGAGGTCGGAGCCTCACGCGACTTTTACAACACGGCGGTTCAGCTCAATCCGGCCATGGTGGACGTGCTTGCGGACTACGGCTATGTGGAAGGCCTGAGCGGAAATTGGGAAGCGGCGTTGGCCCTGTCTCAGCGGGCTCTGTCGGTCGAGGTCAATCCACCCGATTTCTATTCGATTGTCCCGGCGCTCTGGGCTCTGCGCGAGGGCGACTATGCCCAGGCGGTGGCCGTGGGGGAACGCATGGTTTCGGCGGTTCCCGATCTGGGAACCGCCGTAATGGTCGCGGCCGGCGGGCAGTTGCGCGACGCCGAGATCATCAATGCCTATCTTCCAAGGCTGCTGGCGAGCCAACGGTTCAGGCGGCTGGGCATCATGCCCGCTTTGCGCCAGCATGTGCTCGACCCGGACCTGCTGCGGACGATCTCAAGCGGCATTATCAGCGCCGGCGTGCCACTCGACCGGCTGGCCCATCCTTTCTGATCGAACGGCTCGATTGCGACTGGACGCGCCCGGCAAATCACTGTGAGATGCCTGTGGGAGGTGGCGTCATGAGTTTTAGAGCACTGGTTACCGACAAGGGCGCGGACGGCAGGGTCGCGTCCGGGATCACCGAGCTCGATGAGGGCAGATTGCCCCAAGGCAATGTGATGGTCGGCATCGATTGGGCGGGCTTTAACTACAAGGATGGCATGGCGCTTTCAGGTATCGGCGGGCTGGTCCGTGACTATCCTCATGTCGGGGGTGTCGATTTCGCCGGCCGTGTGATCGAAAGCACCGACGAGCGCTATCATCCCGGACAGGCCGTTGTGCTGACCGGCTGGCGGGTTGGGGAATGGCACTGGGGCGGGTTTGCCACGCGGGCGCGGGTCAATGCCGATTGGCTGGTGCCGTTGCCCAAGGAAATGTCGACCCGCGATGCGATGGTTCTGGGCACCGCCGGGCTGACGGCCATGCTGGCCGTCAACCGGCTGAAGTCCGAAGAGATCAAGCCCGGCGATGGCGATATTCTGGTTACTGGCGCCGGCGGGGGCGTGGGGTCCATGGCGGTGCTGCTCCTGGCGCGGCTCGGATACAAGGTTCACGCCATGACAGGGCGGGCCGAGCTCACCGACGAGCTCAAGGCGCTCGGGGCTACCGAAGTGGTCGGCCGTGATGCTCTGGCGCCAACGGGCAAAAAGCTATTGGCAACGCGCTGGATTGGGGCGATCGATAGTGTGGGCGGTGCGCCACTGGGCGAGATGCTCAAGCAGATCCACACGGGCGGTTGTGTCGCCGCGGTCGGGCTTGCGGCGGGCGATGGGTGGGATGCGAGTGTCATTCCGTTCATCTTGCGCGGGATAACGCTGGCTGGCATCGACAGTGTGATGCAGCCTTTCGAAGCGCGCATGGCGGCATGGGACCGGCTTTCCACCCTGTTCGGGTTTGGCGTTTACGAGCGGATGGTGCGCGAAGCGGGCCTTGGGGACCTCGTCGAAATTTCCAAAGACATTCTGGCCGGGAAGGTCAGGGGGCGGGTGATCGTGTCGCCCAAGGGATAAATTGCCTTTAGCGTTGGTATGGAAAACCTTTGCAGGTCTCGAACCGAGCCCGGCGAAAGTCTCTCGAAATTTTGCCAGATCGCTATAGGGTAACGGAGTATTTGCCGGAGGATTTCATGCAGGACGTTATCGATGCGCTCGACGAAAAGCGCGAACACGCGCGGCAGGGCGGGGGCGCACGGCGCATCGAGGCGCAACATGCCAAGGGCAAGCTGACCGCCCGCGAGCGGATCGATGTGCTGCTCGATCCGGGCAGTTTTGAAGAATACGACATGTTTGTCACCCACCGCACCCGCGATTTCGGGATGGACGAGCAGATTATCCCCGGCGATGGCGTTGTGACCGGCTGGGGCACGATCAACGGGCGATTGACTTACGTCTTTTCGCAGGACTTCACGGTGTTCGGCGGCTCGCTGTCGGAAACCCATGCGCAGAAAATCTGCAAGATCATGGACCTGGCCGTCCAGAACGGTGCCCCGGTGATCGGGCTCAACGACAGTGGCGGCGCGCGTATTCAGGAGGGCGTCGCCTCGCTGGGCGGGTATGCGGAGGTGTTCTGGCGCAACGTGCAGGCTTCGGGCGCGGTGCCGCAGATTTCGGTGATTATGGGGCCGTGCGCGGGCGGAGCCGTCTATTCGCCCGCCATGACCGATTTCATCTACATGGTGAAAGACACCAGCTACATGTTCGTGACCGGTCCGGACGTGGTCAAGACCGTGACCAATGAGGTGGTGACCGCCGAGGAGTTGGGCGGCGCGGGAACGCACACCAAACTCTCTTCGGTGGCCGATGCGGCGTTCGAAAACGACATCGAAACGCTTCTTGAAGTGCGGCGGCTGTTCGATTTTCTGCCGCTCTCGGCGCGCGAAAAGGCGCCGCGGGTTGCCACCAACGACCAGATCGACCGGCGCGAAGACAGTCTCGATACGCTGATCCCGGCCAACGCCAATACGCCCTACGACATGGCTGAAGTGATCGAAAAGATTGCCGATGAGGGCGATTTCCTCGAACTCCAGAAGGATCACGCGGGCAACATTCTTATCGGGTTTATCCGGCTCAATGGGCAGAGCGTGGGCGTTGTCGCCAACCAGCCCATGGTGCTGGCCGGGTGCCTCGATATCAATGCTTCAAAGAAGGCCGCGCGGTTCATCCGGTTTTGCGACAGCTTCGATATTCCCATCCTGACTTTTGTTGACGTGCCTGGCTTTCTGCCTGGCGTGGCGCAGGAATATGGCGGCATCATCAAGCATGGCGCCAAGTTGCTGTTCGCCTATGCAGAGGCAACGGTGCCCAAGGTCACGGTGATCACGCGAAAGGCTTATGGCGGAGCCTATGACGTGATGAGCTCAAAGCACATCCGCGCCGATGTGAACTACGCCTGGCCGAGCGCGGAAATCGCCGTGATGGGCGCCAAGGGGGCCACGGAAATTCTCTACCGCTCCGAGTTGGGCGATGCCGAAAAGATCGCGGCGCGGACAAAGGAATATGAGGACCGCTTCGCCAATCCCTTCGTTGCCGCCGAGCGCGGGTTCATCGACGATGTCATCATGCCTCACAACACGCGGCGGCGGGTGGCGCGGGCCTTCGAGAGCCTGAAAAACAAGCAGGCGCATGTACCGATCAAGAAGCATGGGAATATTCCGCTGTGAGGTTCGTATAGATGTTTAGCAAAATCCTCATAGCCAATCGCGGTGAGATTGCCTGCCGGGTGATCGAAACGGCGAAAAATATGGGCATTGCAACGGTTGCTGTCTATTCTGAAGTAGACAGGGATGCGTTGCATGTGCGGATGGCTGACGAAGCCGTTTACATCGGCCCGGCTGCGGCATCGCAAAGCTATCTCGATATTGAAAAGATCGTCGCCGCCTGCAAGCAGACCGGCGCGGTGGCGGTGCATCCAGGGTATGGGTTCCTCTCGGAAAACCCGGCCTTTGCCGAACGTTTGCGGCAGGAGGGGGTCTATTTCATCGGGCCACCTGTCAAATCCATCGAGGCGATGGGGGACAAGATCACCTCCAAGAAAATCGCCGCCGAGGCAGGTGTGTCCACGGTTCCGGGCCATATGGGATTGATCGCTGATGCCGCCGAAGCGGCCAAAATCGCCAAATCCATCGGCTATCCGGTGATGATCAAGGCGTCGGCCGGCGGTGGCGGAAAAGGGATGCGGATCGCGCGTTCGGATGCCGATGTCAAGGAAGCCTTCGAGCGCTCGAAATCGGAAGCTGCGGCGTCCTTTGGCGACGATCGGATTTTCATCGAGAAATATATCGAAGAGCCGCGCCATATCGAAATTCAGATTCTGGCCGATGGGCAGGGCAATTGCATCCATCTGGGCGAGCGCGAATGTTCCATCCAGCGCCGCAACCAGAAGGTGATCGAGGAGGCGCCGTCGCCATTTCTCGATACTCTGACGCGCGAGAAAATGGGCGCGCAGGCGGTGGCGCTTGCAAAGGCGGTCAATTATGTCAGCGCCGGAACCGTCGAATTCATCGTCGACAGGGACCGCAATTTCTATTTCCTCGAAATGAACACTCGGCTGCAGGTCGAGCATCCCGTGACTGAGTTGGTGAGCGGGCTCGATCTGGTCGAGGAAATGATCCGCATCGCGGACGGGGAAGCGTTGCGCTGGAGTCAGGCGGACGTGCAACTGGAGGGCTGGGCGGTCGAGGCGCGGATTTATGCAGAAGACCCTTATCGCAATTTCCTGCCCTCGACAGGGCGGCTCAAGCGTTATCGCCCGCCCGCTGCGGAGGCCTCGGCCCATCTCGTGGTGCGCAACGATACGGGCGTCGATGAAGGGGGCGAGATCAGCCCCTACTACGACCCGATGGTGGCAAAGCTGGTGACTTGGGCCCCCACGCGGATCGACGCGGTGGATGGGCTGGCGGTGGCGCTAGACCAGTTCGAAATCGACGGCATCGGCAACAACATTCCGTTCCTCTCGGCGGTGACCCAGCAACAGCGCTTCCGCGAGGGATTGCTTTCAACAAACTACATTGCCGATGAATTTCCCGACGGGTTTTCAGGTGTCGCCCTCGACGATGATACGTTGCTGACGCTGGCCGCGCTTGCCTGCCGGGCCAGTTTCCAGCTCGAAACGCGCGGCTTCATCGAGCCCACACCGCTCAGCAGCGGACATGTCATCGCCGAGCGGAGCGTGTTGATCGGGGACAAGCGTTGGGATTTTTCCATCCCTAAATCCGACGAATCCTTTGTGCTGATGACCGATGACGGCCAACCTCTGTTAATCGAAGACGGCTGGCAGCCGGGCGCTAGCCTCACGACCACCGAGATCGACGGACGCACCCTCCATGTAAAGATGGATCGGGTGACCTCTGGCTTTCGCATGCGCTATCGCGGCGCCGATATCATCGCCAAGGTGGTGATGCCCCATGTGGCCGACCTCATGCGGCATATGCTCAAAAAGACGCCGCCCGACATGAGCCAGTTTCTTTTGTGCCCGATGCCGGGACAGGTCGTCCGCGTGGACGTGGCCGAGGGCGATATCGTCGAGGAAGGTCAGCCCTTGGCCATTGTCGAAGCGATGAAGATGGAAAATGTGCTCCGCGCCGAGCGCAGGGCACGGGTTGCGAGCCTCAAGGCCTTGGCAGGGGATGTGCTGGCAGTCGATGCAGTCATCATGGAATTTGAGGCGGTGTGATGGGCAAATCCCCGCGCGATGTCTGGTCCCATATCGCCAGCGCGGAATTGCGTGACACCCCGCTCGACAGCCTGCGCCGCGACTATGGCGGGCTCGAGGTCGAGCCGGTCTATCTGGGTGAGGATGGTTCCATCCCCGGCGTTGAGCCGTTCACGCGCGGCGTGCGGGCGACGATGTATGCCAACCGGCCGTGGACGATAAGGCAGTATGCGGGGTTTTCGACAGCCCAGGAAAGCAACCGGTTTTATCGCCGGGCGTTGGAGCGTGGGCAGAAGGGATTATCGGTCGCTTTCGATCTGGCGACCCATCGCGGATACGATTCCGATCATCCGCGTGTCGTCGGCGATGTGGGCAAGGCGGGAGTGGCGATCGACAGTGTCGAGGACATGAAGCTCTTGTTCGATGGCATCCCGCTCGATGAGATGAGCGTATCGATGACCATGAACGGGGCGGTGATCCCGGTTTTGGCCATGTTCATCGTGGCCGCCGATGAACAGGGGGTGAGCCCCGAAAAGCTCTCGGGGACCATTCAGAACGATATCCTGAAAGAGTTCATGGTCCGCAACACCTATATCTATCCGCCCGAGCCCTCCATGCGCATCGTGGGCGACATCATCGCCTATACGGCCGAGCACATGCCGAAATTCAACTCGATCTCGATTTCGGGCTATCACATGCACGAGGCCGGGGCGACGGCGATCCAGGAGCTTGCCTATACGCTGGCGGACGGCATGGAGTATGTGCGGGCGGCGCAGGCACGCGGGCTCGATATCGATAAATTTGCCGGCCGGCTGTCGTTCTTTTTTGGCATCGGGATGAATTTCTTTGTCGAGGTGGCCAAGCTTAGGGCGGCGCGCACGCTGTGGTCAAAGATCATGACCGATCTGGGCGCGAACGATCCGCGCTCGAAGATGCTGCGCACCCATTGCCAGACCTCGGGCGTCTCGCTGACCGAGCAGGATCCTTACAACAATGTTGTGCGCACAGCCTATGAGGCGCTGGCCGCTGTTTTGGGGGGCACGCAAAGTCTGCACACCAATTCGTTCGACGAGGCGATCGCGCTGCCCTCGGAAACCTCCTCGCGCATCGCGCGCAACACCCAGCTTATCCTGCAGCACGAAACAAAAATCACCGATGTGGTCGATCCTTTGGGTGGGTCGTACTACGTCGAGGACCTTACCCGTCAGCTTGTCGAAAAGGCACAAGCGCTGATCGATGAAGTCGCGGCGCAGGGGGGTATGACAAAGGCCGTGCAATCGGGCGAACCCAAGCTGGCCATCGAAAAGGCGGCGACCATCCGCCAGGCGGCGGTCGATCGCGGCGAGGAGATCATCGTCGGCGTCAACCGCTACCGGCTCGATGCCGAGGACGCGATCGAAACGCTCGAAATCGACAACACAAAGGTGCGGTCCGGCCAGGTCGCCCGGCTCGAAACCATCCGTCGCACGCGCGACGAAGTCCGCTGCCAATCGGCGCTCGATGCGCTGCGCGAATATGCGGCGATGGACGAGGGCAATCTGCTCGATGCCGCCGTGGCGGCGGCACGGGCTCGCGCCACTCTGGGCGAAATCTCCCAGGCGATGGAAGATGTGTTCGGGCGATACGATGCGACCACGCGGGTACTGTCAGGGGTCTACTCCCAAAGCTATGCGGGCGACCCGCAATATGAGGAGGCTGTGCGGCGCATTGAGGGGTTCAGGACCTCTTATGGCCGCGCGCCTGCGCTGTTTATCGCCAAGATGGGGCAGGACGGCCATGATCGAGGCGCCAAGGTGATCGCGACCGCTTTCGCCGATCTGGGCTTTGTGGTGCACATGGGCTCGCTTTTTGAAACCCCGCACGAGGTTGCAGCCCATGCCGAAGATCTCGGGGTCGATGCGGTTGGCGTTTCGTCGCTGGCGGCGGGCCACAAGACGCTGGTTCCAGAACTGATCGCGGCGCTCAGGGAGCGGGGGCTCAAGGATGTGGCTGTTGTGGTCGGCGGCGTCATTCCCAGCAGCGATTATGAATTTTTGCGCGAGGCGGGCGTGCTCGATATTTTCGGACCGGGCACCAATGTGCTCGATGCGGCCTATTCGGTGCTCAATGCCATCGAGGGCAGGCTGAGCAATCGATGATCGGGCGGGTCAATCATATCGCCATCGCGGTGCCCGATCTCGAAAACGCGGCCCGTCGCTACCGCGAGATGCTCGGTGCGAGCGTTTCGGGCGTTCAGGAGTTGCCAGAGCATGGGGTGCGGGTGGTGTTTATCGAGACCGGCAACACCAAGGTCGAACTGCTCGCACCGCTTGGGGAAGCTTCGCCCATCACGGCATTTCTCGAGCGCAATCGGGATGGGGGCATGCACCACATTTGCTATGAGGTCACCGACATCAAAGCTGCGGTGCGACGGCTGACTGAGAGTGGGGCGCGGGTGCTTGGTGATGGAAAGCCAAAAATCGGCGCGCATGGGCTGCCGGTGGTTTTTCTCCACCCCAAGGATTTCGACGGTACGCTGATCGAGCTCGAAGAGGTCAAGCCCGAGTTTGGACCTGCCTAAGAAATTATTAACTGCGTTCGTCCAGGATATTGGCATGAGCAGCGCTGTTACCGGTTTCAAGAAGATGAACTGGCTTCCCAAGCAGTCGGCGTGGGACGAGATGGAAGCTGCTCGTCTCAAGCGCCGTGAAATGATGCAGGAGTTCCAGGCAAGCTCTAGCGCTCTCGCGTCCGGCTTTCAGGCCGCGCAGACCATGCAGATTCAAGGGGTTGGCGAACTCGCAGCGCAGGGCGTGCAGGCTCGTATGGACGCCAAGGTCAAAGAGATGCAGGCCAAGCTCGAAGAGCGCTATACCAGCTTTTCAAAAATAGCCTAGCAGCCCCCGTCAATGCCCCACGCGTGAAAACGCGTTGATGATGACGACCCCGGCGATTATCAACCCCATGCCGATCACGGCGGGCAGGTCCAGTGCCTGCCTGAAGACCACCCAGCCAACAATCGATATCAGCACGATCCCCAATCCTGCCCAGATGGCGTAGGCAATACCGACCGGCAGGGTGCGCAGGGTAAGCGAGAGGAAATAGAAGGCTGCCATATAGCCGACGACCACGATGATCGATGGCACCAGGTTGGTAAAGCCGTCGGCGGCCTTGAGCGCAGAGGTGCCGATCACTTCCGCGACGATGGCGCACAGCAGGAAAACATAAGTCATTGATTGTCCCGGCCGAAATGCTGGCGGGCGAGGGTCTTGAATCTGTCGCCGCGCTCCTCGAAGTTCTTGAACTGGTTGTAGCTGGGCGCTCCGGGCGAAAGGATCACCGTATCAAAGATATGGCCGGCACTGGCGAGCGCCTGCATGGCTTCGTCCAGCGTCGAGCATTCGGCAATGGGGATCGGCGTGTTGTCGCGAACGGCCTGGGCCAGCCGCTGGCCGGTGACAGGGAGCGAGCATAACATTACCACGCTGGTCAGCCCCATCAGATTGGCGAGGTCGGTATAGTCCTGCTGGCGCTCATGCCCTCCGGCAATCAGGGCGATCTTTTTGCCCTTGTAGGCGGCGAGCGCCACCTTGGTGGCTTCCGGCGTCGTGGAAATGGAGTCATCGACAAACAGGATGTCGCCGACCATCAGTTCCTCGAGCCTGTGGGGCAGGGGAATGAAGGCCTCGATGCCTGCAAATATGCCCTCGCGCGTGGCGCCGGCAGCGAGAGCGATAGCCGCTGCCAGCCGCGCGTTGTCGTGGTTGTGGGCGCCCTTGAGCCGCGAATTCATCGCCGCCATGAGGATCTCGTCGCCAAGATCGATATCGAGGGCAGCAATACGTTCGGTCGTGGCGGGAATTGTATTGATGACGCGCTCGACGGTAGCGGCCTGCGGGCCGATAGCCACAAGCTTTGGGCCCTTGGCGATCAGGTTGAGCTTGTCGCGGTAATAGGCGTCCAGCCCCCCATGCCAGTCCACATGCTCGGGATAAAGGTTGGAGATCGCGGCGATGTCGGGGGCGAAATCGATATCGGCTGTCTGGTAGGAGGAGAGTTCGAGCACCACGGTCTGCGCGCTGTCGGCGGCGTCGAGCGGGGGAATGCCCACATTGCCGGCAAGCACCACATCGACCCCGGACCTTTCCAGCATCAGATGGACCAGCGTGGCTGTTGTCGATTTGCCTTTGGTTCCCGAGATCGCGACCACTGTGCGGCCCTCGCGGAAATGGGCGCCCCAGATGTTGAGGTTGGACGTGACCTTGACCCCAGCGGCGCGGGCGGCATCGAAAATCGGTTTGTAGAGCGATACGCCCGGGCTTTTGACGATAGTGCCGAAGCGCGAGACCTGGTTTGCCTCCTGGGGCGTGATGAAACTGGCGCCCTCGAGTTCGGCGACGCCGTCATCGGTGGTCACGAACAGTTCGAGCTCAGGATAGGTGCGGCGTAGAAACGCTGCCGTCGAGCGGGCTTCGCGGCCAGCGCCGTAAAGAAGAACGGGACCGTCAATGTGCATGGGGAGCAACCGCGCTTTCGATATTTTCGGGGATGAGGTGATCGGCGCTGTCGGCCATGAATTCCTCATAGGCCGATTGCAGGCGGGCCGGGCCATAGAAGGCTTCGAGGTCCGGCCTGAGTGCTTTTACCACGGCGCTGTCGCGCCAATCGGGGTGATCGGCAATGCGCCACAGGCACGCCGCGGCTTCGAGAATTTCGCCGACGCACTCCCAGGGCTTGTGGCCGGAAAGCCCCGTCAACTCGCGATAGGGATCGATGTTGTCGGGATTGTCGAGGACGTTTTGGCCGAAAATTGCGGTCAGTCGAGCCTTGTCCATATGTGGCGCAAAGATCAGAAAGACGAAATGGCATTTGGGGCACTTTCCGCACCAGAGTGGGCCGTCATGGCCGGCGAGGCGGAAATTGCGGTTACAGCTCGAAAAGACGTCGTCGTAACGGTTCGATCGGGCGAACAGCGCAGCGATACGGGCTTCCGAATAGGGGCGCAGCAGCGAAAAATATCCCAGCGATCCCGATGTCGCGGTGGCCAGCACGTCGCGGATGGCGCGCTCGAAATCGATCGATTTCGAATATTGGTGATTGGCCTGGCGCCCGTCGAACTCGATATTGCCTTCGCTGGCCGAGCGCTCGTTGGAGAGGACGATATTGCCGTACCCGTACAAAAGGCTCGCCAGCGCCGCGATCATCGAATTGATGGCTGTGGAGGGCACGTGGCCGTTGTAATAGCCGGGCTTTTTGCCCAGCGCGATCATTTCAGGATCAAGGATGCGCTCGACAGCCAGGAACGGCAGGCCGGAGCGTTCGGCGGACGTCAGGATCGGGCCCTTTGGGTTGACTGCAAAAAGGCTCATCTCCGTCCCGGCGCTTTCGAGCAATTGCACGCTGACCAGCGAATCCTTGCCGCCACCGATCAAGACCAGGGCGCGGTCGGGCAGGGTTTGCGGAATGTTGTCCTGGCGCGGATCACCGGCGGTGATCGATAAACGACCGAAGCGCTTGAGGTCGTTGCGGGCGTAGAACTCGCCCAATCCATTTTCGTAAACGTCGAGCAAAAAGGCCCGCTGAGCCGGCGAAAGGGCGAGGGCGGTGGCATCGATTTCAAAAGGCGCGAGCAGCTTGAAATAGCTCACCCCCAGCACGGCGGCGGTCAGATCGAGCAGGGTGGCAAAGGCACCAGTGTCCGCCCTTGTCATATCCATGGTGTCGAGCGGAAAACGCAGCGTCTCGACAAAGGCGTGCCCGCCCAGCCGATAGCCGAACCGCGCCTCGCCGGTGGTGGGGTCGAAAACCGGGGCATCGATGATGAAAGAAGTCTGGCTCACGCTCTCGCCTTGCGCCGCGACACGGCACGCTTGAATCACTTGCTGTCTAATATATGCGCATTTGCAGCCGCAATGCGATCTCGTCGCCAATGCGCTGATAGCCGTATTCGCGCATGGCACAGGTCCACTCGGTCCCGACCTTTTCGATACGGAAAAGATTGTAGCGGCCGGGCGCGTCGTGACCTTCGGGCGCCGCCGAAGCGGCAGCCACGCCAATGACCGGAATTTCCTGGGTCGGGCCGGGTATGGCATTCACCGAAGACAAATGGGTATGGCCGTGCAGGACGATTTCGGCACCCGCCTCTTTCAGCACGGCCCGGACATCGGTGCCGTCCCACAGACCCAGGCGCCGGGAAGCGGCGAACTCGGCATGGGGAGGATGGTGGATCATCACGACCCGGAAATAGCCAGCTTCGCCGAGCAGGGTCAGGAGCTTGCGCAGGCGTTCGATCTGGTCGGCTCCGACCTTGCCGGCGGCAAAGAATGGCGGAGTCGCGATGGCGCTGGATACCCCGATGAGCGCCACCATGCCCAACCGGCGGACATAGGGAAAAGGCTGGTCGTCCAGCGTTTCGCCACGCATGTAATTGCCGTATGCGCCGCGCGCCTTGTCGAGCGCACCGGGAACATAGGCGTCATGGTTACCCGGGATCGCGCAGACCTTTTCGGGGCCGCCCAGTCCGGTGAACCAATTTGCCGCTCTGGCGATTTCCTTGTCGAGCGCGAGATTGACCATGTCGCCGGTGACACAGGTCATGTCAGGATCATGGGCCCGCATGTGGTCGAGAAGCGCCATCAGCGTTTCGGGTCGCATGTCGCTGGCGCGCTTGAGTTGCCAGTTGAGCCAGCCCGTCAGGCGTTTTGACGCGAGCTCACGTGGCGTGACAAGAGGAAGCGGCGCAAGATGGACGTCGGAAATATGGGCGAGGGTAATCATCGGGTGCACTATTGGCATGGCGGCTAAGGCAAGAAAATGGCCGATTGCCGGGTTTGCCACAATTTGTCATGGGTAGATCGACAGGAGTGGTCATGGCCCGAGGATGGGAACGGTTCAAATTCGGTGCATTGCTGAGGGCACGCGGCATTTACAAGCATCTTACGCTCGGTGCCCGGGCGGCGGTTATCGTCGAGGGGAAGGTGTTACTGGTGCGGCATGGCTATGTCGCCGGCTGGCAGATGCCGGGAGGCGGTGTCGACCCGGGCGAAACCGCCGAACAGGCCGCCCGCCGCGAGGTGCTCGAGGAAACCGGCTATGGGGTCGATGGCCCGATGCGGTTGTTCGGGCTCTACCACGCGACGGGCTATACCGATCGTGACCATGTCGCCCTTTATCTGGCCGATACGGCCCACGAAACGACGGCCTTTGTCCCCAATCGGGAAATCGTCGAGATCGGATGGTTTGCGCTTGGCGACCTGCCCGAGCCTATGGCGCCGGGCGCGGCGCGGCGCCTGGCGGAAATCGGGGAGGGCAAGCCGCCCTCTCCCGAATGGTAGGCCCGAGCCTGACCCAAACCGATCACTCAGCCGAGAAAATCGAGCACCGGTCCCTCCGGCACGATGCGGGTGGGATTGATGGTGGTGTGGCTCCAGTAATAGTGGGTCTTGATGTGGTCGATATGTACGGTCGCTGCGACGCCGGGCCACTCGCATAGGGCCTTGAGGTATTTCGACAACTGGGGGTAGTCGGCTATGCGGCGTATGTTGCATTTGAAATGCCCGACATAGACAGCGTCGAACCGCATAAGCGTGGTGACCAGCCGCCAGTCGGCTTCGGTCGGGGTGGAGCCGGTCAGAAATTTATGCTGTGACAGGATGTTTTCAACCCAGTCCAGAGCGTCGAACAGATCGGTGACCGCCTCGGTGTAGGCCGCCTGAGTTGTCGCAAAACCGGCCTTGTAAACCCCATTGTTTATGTCGCTATAGACGCGCGCATTGATGCGGTCGATCTCTTCGCGCTTGTCTTGGGGATAAAAATCGAACGTGTTGCCGGTGATCCCGTCAAAGGCCGAATTGAACATGCGGATGATGTCGGCGCTTTCGTTTGAAACGATGGTCTGGCGCTCTTTGTCCCAGAGGATCGGCACGGTCACGCGGCCCGTATAGTCGGGCACCGCCTTGGTATAGACCTGCCAGAGATAGTCGGCGCCATTGAGCGTGTCGGTATCGGAGCCCAGTTCGCCCGTAAAGGCCCAGCCAGTTTCATCGGGCATTTTGGGAGAAACGACCGAGACCGAAATGTGGTCCTCAAGCCCCTTGAGGGCACGGAAAATCAGGGTGCGATGTGCCCATGGGCAGGCATAGGACACATAGAGATGGTATCGGCCGCTTTCGGCCTTGAACCCTTCCTGACCTGTCGGGCCAGCGGCACCGTCAGCGGTAACCCAGTTGCGGAATGCGGATTCCGAACGCTTGAACTTTCCGCCTGTCGATTTGGTGTCGTACCACTGGGTCGACCATTTTCCGTCGATCAACTGCCCCATCGCTTGTCTCCTTGCTGTTCGTCTTGTGGTCGGTAACCCCATATCTAGCCAGATTGTTCTCGATTATTAGACGGATAACACCGAACACCGTGTTCGCCTTCGATTTCGATGGACCGAAGATATCGAGGGTGCTAAATCCGCTTTCGGCCAATATGGAGCCTGGTTCATGATGTTCGGTATCGAGCGAGACATTCGACGACTTTAGAGCGCGCATCACTGCGCGACTGTCGTCGTATTGCCTTGATCGATCTGGATATTGTTACAATGACCGCACTCTCGCCGCTCCCGGCCGCCACCGTTCCTACGCCTGCCGCGCTGTCCATCCGGCTCGAAACGCCGGACGATGATTCCTGGATCGAGGCGTTGCACGAAGTTTCCTTCGGTCCGGGGCGTTTTGCCCGCGCGGCCTTCCGGGTGCGCGAGCGGATCGCGGTGGATCCCGACTTTTCCTATATCGCCGAGATCAAGGGGGAGCGTGCGGCAAGCGTGCGTATGACCCCGATCAGCCTGGGTGGTGTCAACGGATACCTGCTCGGACCGCTGATGACCGACCCCGAGTTCAGAAAACAGGGGGCCGGGCGTGCCCTGGTCAGGCATGTCTGTGAACTGGCGCTGGAGCGCGAGGGAATCGCATTTGTCCTTCTGGTCGGCGATTTTGCCTATTACAGTCCTTTGGGTTTTGTCCGGACAGTGCCAAGCGCCATCACTTTCCCCGGCCCCGTTGATCCCACGCGCGTGCTGGTCCACTCTCACGATCCGAAGATGGCCGATACACTTGCCGGGGACGTTCTGCCCTGGGTTTAGGGGCAGGACCCAGGATCGCATGTCGAGCGAGAGCGATATCAGGCAGATCGTGACGCGGCTTTTGCCGGCCGCCGAGCCTATGCCCGATGCATCCGATCTTATCGCCGATTTCGTGATCAGCGATCTGGGCGATGCGGTGCCGGTGCCTGCGGCGGTGCTGATCGCGCTGGTTAAGCGCGGCATGGGCTACAACGTGCTCTATACCGAGCGGGCGACGGCCTTGCGCAAGCATTCGGGGCAGGTGGCATTTCCCGGCGGGCGGATCGATCCAGAGGATCAGGATGCCGCCTACGCCGCATTGCGCGAAGCCAATGAAGAGGTCGCGCTGCATCGCGACGATGCGGAAATTCTCGGCTATATGCCCTATTATTACACCGGCACGAATTACTTCATCACTCCGGTAGTGGCCATCGTCGATCCCCGTGCCCCTTTCGTTCCCAATCCGGGCGAGGTGGACGATGTATTTGAAGTGCCGCTCGAAACGCTGATCGATGAAAAAAGCTATAGCACCTTTCGCGCGGTCTATCGTGGGCGTGAGCGGCAAAGCTGGCAGATCGACCATGACGGCCACCGTATCTGGGGGA
Organism: uncultured Pelagibacterium sp.; assembly: GCF_963972885.1. Classification (NCBI taxonomy): domain Bacteria; kingdom Pseudomonadati; phylum Pseudomonadota; class Alphaproteobacteria; order Hyphomicrobiales; family Devosiaceae; genus Pelagibacterium; species uncultured Pelagibacterium sp. Next base: position 21,359 of record NZ_CAXAXY010000026.1, read on the forward strand.
TAACCGCCAACCTCACCCGCCGTTTCCGCGACAGCGTTTTGATGGAGCCGCACGATGAATCCTAACGCCGCGCTGGAGCGGCTCGCGCATGCATCCTGGCTGAAGGCAGCGCAGCCATTTTTCGCTTGCCTTGACGGCGAAGGCGGCAAGACGCGGGCGGTGGGCGGGATCGTGCGCGACACTCTGCTCGGCATCGAAGGCGGGCGACCCGATATCGATATGGCGAGCGAATTCGTGCCCGAGCAGGTGGCTGAACGCGGCAGGGCCGCGGGCATGAATGTCCATCCCACTGGCATCGAACATGGCACCATGACGCTTGTCCACAATGGTCGTATTGCTGAAGTCACAACCCTGCGCCAGGACGTTGAGACCTTCGGGCGCAAGGCAAGGGTCTCGTTCGGAACCGACTGGACCGAAGATGCGCGGCGCCGGGATTTCACGATGAACGCTCTTTATTGCGGCCCGAAGGGCCAATTGTTCGATCCGCTTGGTGGATTGGACGATTGCCTTTCGGGGCGGGTTCGCTTCATCGGCGATCCCGACGCGCGAATCGCCGAGGACCGGCTGCGTGTCTATCGTTATTTCCGATTTGTCGTCAGCCACGGCAACCAGCAGTTCGATCCAATCGCCATTGCAGCGTGCAAGCGCGTGGCAGACGATCTCGGCGCGCTTTCAGCCGAGCGTATCGGCCGTGAAATGATGCGGCTGCTCTCGCATCGCCGCTGTGCAGCGGCTCTGGCGGAGATGGCCGTTATCGGCGTGTTGCCGAAAGAACTCTTCTCGCCCCGTGTATTGGCCGATTTGGCGCGACTAGAAGCATTTGCCGTTCCGCTCGATGCGGAAATGCGGATGGCTGTGATGGCCTTTGCCGGCGTGGGCAGGCAATCGCTCCAGGACATGTGGCGGCTTTCCAACGCCAACATGGCGCGCGTCGAGCGGCTGATTGGCGCTGCCGACCTCGCGCGTCGGGATCATCTGGCCGAACTGGCCTATCGATATCGCGGTGAGCGTGAGGCGGGACTGGCCATTGCTGCCGCGATCGAGGGCAGCGCGGAAAACTGGCTCAATGAGCGCCTGACGGCCTTGCAGACAATCAATCCCGGAAGGTTCCCGCTGTCGGGTTCGGACCTGGTTTCAGCTGGTCATGCGCCCGGCCCCACCGTGGGGGCCGAACTGCAAAGGCTTGAAAATCTCTGGATCGAGTCCGGGTTTTCGCTGGACCGGACAGCACTTATGGCGCTTGCCCGGCCCGCCTCACGGGATCAGTGACGCGTTTCGACGTCGAAAATGCGATCCTTGATGCGCTCGACCATATCGGGCCGCACCTCGGACTCGCCGTGTTCGGCTCTGAGTTTTTCGACGGCCTTGCGGACCACTTCGGCCTCGCTTTCTGCCGTCGCGTGCCAGGTTGCGCCCGGTATCAGCGATCCACCATCAAATCGTTTCATGAGTGTTCCTCCGTCTCCTTTCGGGTTGCACGAAGTCTAGCTTGAGGAAACGATCGGGAGCGTCGGAAGTTCCATCAGGGCCAGCGAACGGTCGGGGGCATGGACGAGAGAATCGATCTCACATTGCCGCCCGTCTTGAGCCCGAACGTCGTGCCCCGGTCATGGAGCAGGTTGAACTCGACATAGCGTCCGCGCCGAACGAGCTGTTCTTCGCGCTGCTCGTCGGTCCAGGTCTTATTGAAATTGCGGCGGACGAGTTCAGGATAGATATCTATGAAACGTCGGCCCACATCCTGGGTAAAGGCAAAATCGGCATCCCAATCGCCGCTGTTGTGGCGGTCGTAGAAAATCCCGCCGATCCCGCGCGGCTCGTCGCGGTGGGCGAGGAAGAAATACTCGTCGCACCAATCCTTGTAGCGCTGGTAATCGACCTGTGTGTGCGGTTCGCAGGCTGCTTTCATCGCAGCATGGAAATCGATGCTGTCGGGATCGGTCTGGGTCCGGCGTGAATCGAGCACCGGGGTCAGATCGCCGCCCCCGCCGAACCACCAGTTGGATGTCACCACCATGCGCGTGTTCATGTGAACGGCAGGTACGTTGGGGTTCCAGGGATGGCCGATCACCGAGACGCCTGAAGCCCAGAACTGGGCATTTTCCTCGGTGCCCGGGATCTGCTTGGCGAATTCGGGCGAAAATTCTCCAAACACCGTCGAGATGTGAACACCCATCTTCTCAAAGACCCGGCCCTTGATGATCGACATCTCGCCGCCTCCGCCCGCCGGGCGGTCCCAGTTTTCGCGCTCAAACCGGCCGGGGGGCATGTCTGCGTGTGGGCCGGTCACTTCGTCCTCAAGGGTTTCGATCGCGGCGCACAAATCGTCGCGGACCGATTTGAACCAGGCGCTGGCACGAGCCTTCTTGTCTTCGATGTCGTCGGGTAGAGCCATTGTCGTAAGCATCTGCATATTCATTGTCCGTGCCGGGTCCCTATCACGTTGGAACTGGCGCGACCATGCGGCAGAATCGGGCAAAAGTGCTTGATCGGGATCAAGTGCGTCAGCCTGTCGCGGGCGAGCCGGCCAGCCGCTCAAAGCCACCCGTCTGGCGCAAGGCCTCGCCCAGAACGATGGAAGCGGAAATTGCCACATTGAGCGAACGGGATGCCGGCTGCATGGGGATGCGGACACGCAGCTCCGCACTGTCGGCGATCTCGGGCGGCACGCCGGCACTCTCGCGCCCGACCATGAGAATGTCGTCGGCCTCATACTGTGTGCCATGATGGGGAGTGCTGGCTCGTGTGGTCAGCAGGACGAGTCGTTTGCCCTGGTCCTGGCGCCAGTGGTCAAATCGGGCGTAACTGTCGTGCTCGATCATCTCGACGCTGTCGAGATAATCCATGCCCGAGCGCTTGAGCGCGGCGCGGGAAAAAGCAAATCCCGTGGGGTGGATGATATGGACCGGCACGCCCAGACACGCCCCCAGTCGCAGCAGTGTTCCGGTGTTGAGGGCGATGTCGGGCTGATAAAGGGCGAGGGCGATGGGCAATGGCATGACCGTGGCAGGGGGTTGGCGAAAGTTTGGTGGGTATAGTGTCGCAGATCGATCAAGTCACCTTTGGCAAGGCTGGACAAGTCCATGAGACAGTGCAAAAAGAAGCCAAAAATCCGCACCGCCTGGCGGCGGCGGACCCGACTCGCGTACCCATGCGTGTAAATCACCGGCGTCCGGCGGATATCAGAACAAGTTTGTGCAGGCCTTTTGGGGATCTAGAGCTTTGGCGACAGCGAGCGAAACAAAAGCGACACGGCGCGATTTTCTATTCATCGCGACCGGTGCGGTCGGTGCAGTCGGGGTGGCGGGAGCCGCCTGGCCGCTTATCAATCAATTGAACCCCGATGCGTCGGTTCTGGCCCTGGCCTCGATCCGCTTCGACGTTGCTCCGGTGGCCGAGGGATCTTCGGTGACCATCATGTGGCGCGGGCTTCCGGTTTTCGTGCGGCACCGCACGCCGGCAGAGATCGAAGAGGCGCGTGCCGTGCCGCTTGCCGATCTCAAGGACCCCCAGGCCGACGAAGAGCGCGTGCTCGAGGGGCACGAAGAATGGCTCATCATGGTCGCCAACTGCACCCATCTGGGCTGCGTGCCGGTTGGGGAATCGGGCGATTACGACGGTTGGTTCTGCCCCTGCCACGGGTCGCACTACGACACAGCAGGTCGCATTCGTCGCGGGCCGGCGCCGAGGAACCTCGTCGTGCCGCCCTATGAGTTCGTGTCCGACACTGTCGTGCAGATCGGTTAAGGGGAGTAGAGGGCATGGCCAATCACGCTGGCAACTATACGCCGGGCACCGGGATCGAGCGCTGGCTCGATGACCGCCTTCCCATCATCAGGTTCTCCAAAGAACATCTGATGGACTACCCAACGCCGAAGAACCTCAATTACTGGTGGACTTTCGGCGCCATCCTCACCTTCATGCTGGTCGTCCAGATCGTCACCGGTGTCATTCTGGTGATGCACTATACCCCGCATGTGGACCTGGCCTTCGCCTCGGTCGAACACATCCGGCGTGACGTCAATTTCGGGCGCATCATCCAGGGTACCCACGCGGTGGGCGCCTCGATGTTTTTTGCCGCTCTTTATGTCCATATCTTCCGCGGCCTTTATTACGGTTCCTACAAGGCGCCGCGCGAAGTCATCTGGATGCTGGGCGTTATCCTGTTCATCCTTTTGATGGCGACGGCCTTCATGGGCTATGTGTTGCCCTGGGGGCAGATGAGCCTTTGGGGCGCGACGGTCATCACCGGCATCTTCTCGGCGATCCCTCTTGTCGGTGAAGCCATCCAGACCCTGCTGCTCGGCGGGTTCTCGGTGGCCAATCCCACACTGAACCGCTTCTTCTCGCTGCACTATCTCATCCCCTTCATCATCGCCGCCGTCGTGGTGCTGCACATCTGGGCTCTCCATGTGCCAGGCAACAACAACCCGACCGGCGTGGACGTGAAGGAAAGCCGCGATACGCTGCCTTTCCATCCCTACATCACGATGAAGGACATGTTCGCGCTCGTGGTGTTCCTCATCCCGTTCGCCTGGTTCGTGTTCTTTGCGCCCGACATTCTGGGTCACGCGGACAACTACATTCCGGGCAATCCGCAGGTCACGCCAACACATATCGTTCCCGAATGGTATCTGCTGCCGTTCTACACGATGCTGCGCGCCATCGATTTCAACGTGCTGTTCATCGACTCCAAGCTTGGCGGCGTCATTGCGATGGGCGGCTCGCTGCTCATCCTGTTCGTGGTGCCTTGGCTCGATACCTCCAAGGTGCGCTCGGGCTCGTTCCGCCCGCTGTTCCGCCCGTTCTATTGGCTGTTCGTGATCAACTTCATTGCGCTTGCCTATCTGGGTGCGCAGTCGGCCGAAGGCATCTACGTGCTGCTGGCCAAGATCTGCACGGCCTATTATTTCGGCTACTTCCTCATCATTCTCCCGATCCTGGGACGCATCGAAAAGCCGGCGCCGCTTCCGGCCAGCATTTCGGAAAGCGTGCTGGGCAAGGCGAATGGCTGATAAGGCGCGAAGGACAACGATAATGCTTAAAAAGACGATCCTTGGCGTACTCGCCGTTGCGGCATTTGCGCTTGGTGGCGCCAGCGTGCAGGCCGCTGAAGAGTATCCGCACACCGATCAGCAGGACTGGAGCTTTGCCGGCGTGTTCGGCACATACGACCAGAACCAGCTTCGCCGCGGTTTCCAGGTTTATCGCGAGGTCTGCTCAAGCTGCCACGCGCTGGAATACATCTCGTTCCGCAATCTGGCCGAGGAGGGTGGTCCCCATTACAGCGAAGATCAGGTTCGGGCCCTTGCTGCCGAATACACTGTCGCCGATGAGCTGGCGGAAGGTGGAGAGCGTGAAGGCGTGCCGGCCGACCGTTGGCCGCACCCGTTCCCGTCCGAGCAGATCGCTGCCGAAGCCAACGGTGGCAAAGCGCCCCCCGACCTTTCACTGATGGCGAAGGCGCGCGGCATCCACATGGATTTCCCCTGGTGGGTGTTCAACTACTTCACCGCCTATCAGGAAGCGGGGGCGGACTATATCTACAATCTGCTGACCAGCTATGAGGAAGCGCCCGAGGGCGTCGAGGTTGCTCCTGGCCTCAGCTACAACGAATATTTCTCGGGTCATTTCATCGCCATGGCACCGCCACTCTCGGACGGCATTGTGTCCTATTCCGATGAGACGACGCCCGAGACGGTCGAGCAGTATTCCAGGGACGTCGCGGCCTTCCTGCAGTGGACGGCAGACCCGCACATGGTTTCGCGCAAGTCGACAGGCTTTGTTGTGATCCTGTTCCTGATCGGGCTGTCCATTCTGATGTATTTGGTTAAACGCCGCATCTGGCGCGATGCCCACTAGCCATTTGAAAAGGGCCCTGCGGGGCCCTTTTTGTTGCGGAAATTTTCGCCCTTGTCCGCAACCGTCAAAGTCTTCATTGTGGTGGCCTTGACGCTGCAATCTCAATCGGGATCGATTGGAGGAGAACGATGTCGGTTTTTCGAGTGGCCAAAACGGCGGCTTTTCTGGCATTTGCGGCGAGCCGCAGCCCGGTGGTTCGCTCGGCCATCAAGGCCGCGCCAAATCTGGTTTCCGAAGAACGCAGGCAGGCTGCCTTTGAGGCGACCAAGCGCGCCGCGCGCAAGGCAGGAGAGATGACGGCCAGGGTCGTCCCTCCCAATCGCTATTTCTGAGCCTGTCGTTTCCGGCTAGAGTCGCGCTTCAATCCCGTTCCATTTGAATTCGTCCTGCGGAGCTCTGTTTCATGGCCACCGACCTCAAGGCACTCGTGCGCTCGATTCCCGACTACCCCAAGCCCGGCATCATCTTTCGCGACATCACATCATTGATCGAGGATTCGGCCGGGTTCAGCGAAAGCTGCGAGCGGCTGGCGGCGGCGCATCGTGGTCTGGGGATCACCAAGGTGGCCGGTATCGAGGCGCGGGGTTTCATTTTCGGGGCCGGGGTCGCCATCGCGCTTGGCGTGGGGTTTGTTCCGGTGCGTAAGGCCGGCAAGCTGCCCGGTGAGACGATCGGACAGAACTACGCGCTCGAATATGGCGTGGACACCATCGAAATTCATGCCGATGCCGTTGATGAAAACGACAATGTGTTGCTAATCGACGATCTTATCGCCACGGGTGGAACTGCAATTGCGGCCGTCTCCCTGTTGCGACGGACCAGGGCCAGGGTCGAGCACACAGGGTTTGTCATCGATCTCCCCGACATCGGTGGCGCCCAGAAATTGCGCGCCCATGGCGTCAGGGTCGAGGCACTGATGACGTTCGAGGGGCACTGAGAGCGGCCTTTTTGGCCGCTCTCGATCATCGTTATTTGAGCGCTTCGGCGACAGCCTGGTCCAGCGTCTGGGTCGGTCGGCCGAGCAGTTTGCCCAGTGTGCCGCTATCGTCTGCAAGCGCGCCCTCTGCCGCTTTCGCGTCGCTGTCGGCCAGCATGTCTGCCACGGGTGCAGGCAGGCCGAAGCCTTCGAGAATTTTCGCGTATTCGGCTTTGGGCAGGTCGGTATAGACGATTGTCTTGCCCGACTGGCGTGAAGCCTCGGCGGCGAGATCTGCCAGCGTATAGGGCTGATCATTGCCCAACTCATAGATCCTGCCAGCATGGCCGTCAGCGGTCAGCACATTGGCGGCCGCCTGGGCCAGATCGGCACGGTTGGCGGTGTTGAGCTTGCCTTGGCCGGCCGAGCCGATGATCGCGCCGTTGGCGAGCGCTCCGCCGAGATTGCCCGTGTAGTTCTCTGTGTACCAGGAGTTGCGCAGGATTGTGTAATCGAGCCCGGAAGCCTTGAGCGCAGATTCTGTCTCGCGGTGTTCTGGCGCAAGAACGATCTCGGAGGTGTCGGCATGCAGCAGGCTTGTATAGACAAGGTGCTTCACCCCGGCGCGAACGGCGGCATCGATGACGGCCTTGTGCTGGGGCACCCGCTTGCCCACTTCGCTGCCCGAGACCAGCAGCAGCTTTTCGACGCCCTTAAGGGCCGGCTCGAGCGTTTCGGGTTTATCGTAATCGAACGGGCGCGTGGTGACGCCCAAATCGGTGCCCTTGGCGGGGTCGCGCGCCAGCGCGACTGTCTGGTCGCCAAGGCCCTTTTCCTTGAGTGCCGCGATGATGAGACGGCCGAGCTGGCCGGTGGCTCCGGTGACTGCGTACATGAGATCAACTCCAGTGTTGTCGTGTTGCGTCGACCGATATAAAGTGAACACTTACAAAAAGTAAGTACGTACGCAAAGGTAAGTATCAAATGAGTGCCAAGGACAGTCAGGTCACCAGCGGGCCTCTGGCGCATGCCATGGAACGGGGCCAACTGTTTTCCGAGGCGTGCCCATCACGCGAAGTGCTCAAGCATCTCACCAGCCGGTGGGGGGTGCTGGTCCTTATCGTGCTTTTGGGGGGCACTCACAGGTTTTCCGAATTGCGCCGCAAGATCGGGGGCGTGAGCGAGCGCATGCTGGCTCAGACCCTGCAATGGCTCGAGGATGACGGCATGGTGGATCGCCGCGCCTATCCGGTCGTCCCGCCCCATGTCGAATACAGCCTCACGCCGCTGGGGCGCGAGGCCGCCGAAAAGGTGGGCGGATTGGCCGATTGGATCGAAACCAGCATGCCGCGGATCGGCGCCGTCTGGGCGGAAAAGGGCACCCGATAGGGGGCGCTCCGATCAGTCTCGTCTGCCGAAAAGCCCTGCGATGATCAGCAGCAGCCAGCCCAGGATCAGCGCCATGCCGCCGGCAGGCGCCAGCAAGGGCAAAGGCGAGCCGCCGGCGAAATATCGCAGCGCCAGATCGGTGCAGAACAGCCCCGCGCCCGCCATGAGCGCAATCAGGGCCCAGTTGAAGATACGCGGCAATCGGGCCAGCGCCAGAGCGAGAACGGCCGGCGCATGGCTCAGCGCGATCAGCGAATAGGGGCCGAGCAGCGCAGCGCCAGCGTGCGACGATGCCGCCGCAGCGGCGACCCCGGATGCGCCGAGCAGGCCGGCAAAGGCGATGGCGATGCGCTCGAGCGGGCTCATCTTTGCACCAGAGCCTTGAGCCCGGGCACCTTGGTCAGCGCCAGCATGGCACGCACCCTGAGGGGCATCCTGTAATCGCGCAGCTTCGAGAATCCCACGAGGTCGGCCGAATAGACAAGGTCGCCATGCTGGTTGTGCGCCTCGAGCAGGTTGAACAGCAGACCCCAGCCGGGAATGGAATTGGACCGGCGCTTTCCCGTGACGGTCAGGGTGTAGCGCACGGTATCACCCGGTCGGACCGGTGCCTTGAAGTCCATACGATTGACGCCGGGCGAGGGTCCGGACACGCCCGGTTCGCCCCCTTCGGCGCGCACCACGTCTTCCTCGGCCACGAGGCGGTCCACCATCAGCCGGTGTCCGACGCTGACCGTGTGCCAGCCCGAAGCGACCAGTCCGCCGAAATGAGACTGCGCCGCCGCTTCAGGGTTGGTGTGAAAATACTGCGGATCGTAAAGCGTGCCGAAGCGGATGATCTCATCCTCGGTGAAGGTATGAGTGCCCAGATCGAAGGGCATGTCGATCTGAACGTCCTCGAACCAGCGGGTCATTGCGCAGCCTCGGTCATGGCTGCCGGGTTGCGCACTTCAACGAGATTGGTGAGCGTGAGGGTCATCACCTGCTGGTTCTTCTGGTTGCGCATGTCGAAATCGATGGTGAGGATGCCCATGTTGGCGTGGCTGGCCGAGCGGCGCAGCGAGGTAACTGTCGCTGTGCCCGACAGCGTGTCGCCCTTCATCAGGGGACGCTTCCATTTGAGGTCGGTAAAGCCCAGCCCGCCCATTGAGGCGATCTTTGACAGGAACGCATCGACCAGCATGCGCAGCGAGAGCGCTCCGGTCTGCCAGCCGCTCGCGGCCAGTCCGCCCAGCAGGCTTTCGCGGGCGGCCTTTTCGTCGAGGTGGAAGGGGAAGGGATCGAACTCGGTGGCAAATTCGATGATGTCGGCCTTGCTGACGGTGCGCGGCCCAAGGGGAATGGTCTCGCCGACCGTCAGATCCTCGAAATGGCGCCGATCTTTTGTTATCGGATTGGTCACTTTGTTATCCTTAACGTCAACACCGATTGTGCCCCATGGGCATTGGCGACGCAAGGGGCACGAAGGCGGCGCTTATAAACAGCGCACAAGCCATAAGGTCCCCGATCGGACCCTGTGCCGAGCGCAGATATTTGCCCATGATGGTTTTGAGCGGCGGCGAGACCAGTGCCAGATCGAATTTCATAACCTCTCCTGCCGCACCAGGCAGGGCACGATAATCGATTCGCCGCGTGGCGGGATAAGTGTCGCGCGGATCAGCCCGCCTGCCGGATGTCCCCGATGGATTTGTCCAGGCTGGCGCGGACCAATGCGGTTACGAGGCGCGGGAAATCAGCCTCGGCCACGTGTTTGGACAATCCCTGCGCCGTATGGGGCAATCCAAGTTCTCGGGCGGCGTCGAGGCTCTTTTTGTCTGCGAAGGGATAGAGTTCGCCCCAGGCGGTCTGTACTTCGCGAAAGAAGATATCGACCCCAACGTCGCCAAGTCCCTTGAACGCCTTGAGCGCATTTCGCATTTCGGCCTCGTCCCGGCCGGCCTTTTTGCGCAGGGCGCGCAGGTCGCCATCATAGGTTTCAATCAGATAATCGGCGGTGTCGCCGAGCATGCGCGATGTGCTTTCGTCATACCGGGCATAGCCATTCTTGTTGAGTACATCGACCCGCTCTTTCCATGTCGCGGCCTTGAGTTTTTCCGGCGTCGTCCAGCCAGCGTCGGCCAGAGCGGCAGCGGCCTCGAGCGCCTGGGCCGCGCCGATGCGGGCACTGAACAGGATCGAGGCGCAAAGCCAGCGGAACAGGGGAGAGGGCGTGTTGTCGGCGATGGGGATATGCAATTGGTCGCAATAGGTCTGCCCGTATCTATCGAGCAGCGCGTCGATCAGGTCTTTGTGTGCGGATGTCATTTCACTCACTCCAGATCGGCGATCAGGGCCTGCATCTCATCGATTTCGCTGCGCTGGGCTTCGATGATGCGGCTGGCGAGATCGAGGACACGGGGATCGGAAAGATTGGCGTTTTCGCTGGTGAGGATGGCGATGGAATGGTGCGGGATCATCGCGCGCATCCAGGAGACGTCATCGACCGTGGCCTGCGAGCGAACCAGATAGAGCGATCCGGCAAAGACCAATATCGCGACGACATAAATGGAAATATTGAGCGCGGTGTTCTTGTACATGCCCAGCATGAAGCTGAGCATGACGATTGCCATGGTGGCCCCCATCAGCAGGGCCATATAGGCGCGGGTCTCACTGAAAAAGATGTGATCGAGGGCGTAGGTGTTGAGATACATCAGCCCGAACATCACCAGCGTCGAGGTGGCGATCATGGCGAGGAAACGAACGTAATGGGCCATTGTGCTCTCTCCTTTTT